>JBMSWZ010000081.1:0-6565 GCA_049425105.1 Cephaloticoccus sp. | reverse complement strand
TGGTCTCGGGGTTGCCGAACATCACGCCGATCTTCTCGCGGATCTGGTTGGTGAAAATGCAGACGCAGTTCGTCTTGTTGACCACCGCGGTGAGGCGGCGCATGGCCTGCGACATGAGGCGGGCCTGGGCGCCGACGGTGGCGTCGCCCATCTGGCCGTCGAGTTCGGCCTTGGTCGTGAGCGCGGCGACGGAGTCGAGGACGATCACGTCGATGGAGTTGGAACGAATCAGCGTCTCCATGATGTTGAGCGCGTCCTCGCCGGAGTCCGGCTGCGAGACGAGCAGGTCGTCGAGGTTGACGCCGGCGATGCGCGCATACTTCGGGTCGAGCGCGTGCTCGACGTCGATGAAGGCCGCGAGGCCGCCCAGCTTCTGCGCCTCGGCGATCACGCTGAGACAGAAGGTGGTTTTGCCCGATGATTCCGGACCATAGATTTCGATGATGCGGCCCTTGGGCAGGCCGCCCACGCCGAGGGCGAGGTCAACCGCGAGCGAGCCCGTGCTCAGTGTCTCCACGTTCATGTGGGCGTTGCTGCCCAGGCGCATGATTGAGCCCTCGCCGAATTGCTTTGTGATGCTCGAGACGGCGAGCTCGATGTTCTTTTCGCGGCTGGCGGCGGCGGTGGCGACGGCGGTGGATTTGGCTGGGGCGGCTTTCGACATAAAGGGATGGGTTGAGTGATGGGTCTGATCCTAACGCAGGGGACTGACAGGGTTATGTCAGCAGACTTTCGCGGCGCGCCCGACGCAGGCAAGGACGGAGTGTGCTTTCAGGAGGCGCCGGGTTTGAAAGCGGTGGCGAACCAAACGGCCAGCAGGAGGAAGCTGAAGCTCACGGCATAGTTCCAGGTGAACCGTTCCTTGAGCACGAACCAGGCAAAGCCCACGAAGACCGCGAGGGTGATGACTTCCTGGATAATCTTGAGTTGGTAGCCGGTGAAGGTGCCCGACAGGTAGCCCAGCCGGTTGGCCGGCACCATGAAACAGTATTCCAAGAGCGCGATGCCCCAGGAAACGAGGATGACGATGAAGAGGGGGCGGCCCTCGAGGAACTTGAACTTCAGGTGCCCATACCACGCGATGGTCATGAACACATTGGAACAGACGAGGAGCAGGATGGTTTTCATGCGGGAAAAAGTCTATCCGCCGCGCCGCCCCCGGTTTCTCCCGCGCAGTGCCCTCGACCCGGCCGGTGGAAGCAGTTTGTAACGTATTATGTTACAAACGACTCCTCGCCCGTGAGGAGGGGTGGGGCGGGCGCGTCAGGGGGTGGGGTGGTAGTAGCCTTGGAACCAGTCGACGAAGCGCCGGAGGCCTTCCTCGAGCGGGACGCTCGGGGCGTAGCCTACGGCGGCCTTAATGCGGTCGAGCGAGGCGCAGGTCTCGGGCACGTCGGCTGGCTGTGCGGGTAGGAGGTTCAGCTGGGCTTCGCGGCCGATGAGCTGCTCGAGCATGCGCACAAACAGGAGCGTCTCCACCGGCCGGTGGTGGCCGATATTGAACAGCCGGAACGGCGGCACGGGTTGTTCGGCGGGCGGGTAGAGGAGGACTTTCAGCACGCCGTCGGTGATGTCATCGATGTAGGTGAAGTCGCGGCGGGCCTTGCCCTCGGCGAAGAGATTGATCGGTTCGCCGGCAAAGATGGCCTTGGCAAACAAGGTGGGCGCGGTGTCCGGCCGGCCCCACGGCCCGTAGACGTTGAAGAAGCGCAGGCCGGTGACCATCAGCCCGTGCAGGTGCGCATAGCTGTGGGCCATCGCCTCATTGGCCTGCTTGGTGGCGCCGTAAAAGGAGAGGGGCCTGGTCACGTCGGCATCCTCCGCAAAGGGAATCGCGGTGTGCGCGCCGTAGACGCTGCTGGAGGATGCGAACACCGTGTGCTTGGGCGGGTGGGCGCGCGCGGCCTCGAGGACGTTGAAGAAGCCGACGAGGTTGCTCTGCACGTAGTCCTCGGGGTGGGTGACGCTGTAGCGGACATTCGCCTGCGCGCCGAGGTGCACGACGTAGTCCGGCTTGAAGTGGCTCCAGAGGCCGGCGAGTTTGCCCGGCTCGGCGAAGTCGGCTTGCACGAACCGGAAGTTGTCGCGGTCGGCGAGTTCCGCCAATCGGGCGCGCTTCAGGGCCACGTCGTAGTAATCGTTCAGGTTGTCGATGCCCAGCACGTCGCACGAGGCGGTGTGGGTGAGACGCTGACAGACGTGGTAGCCGATAAAGCCGGCGGCACCGGTCACGAGCACTTTCATCCGCCCGGGTATGGCGGAGGCCGCGCGCAGCGGCTAGGAGAAAAGTGGTGCAGTTGGCGGCCTCAGCAGGTCACGTCCTTGCCCTTGCTGCCGAAGTGACGCAGGCGTTCCTCGTTGTCGGGGAGCTGCGTGACGTCGGCCGGGGCGTAGTGGAACTGCAGGGCGCGGCGGCGCTTCTCCGAGGAGTTGTGGGGCGTGCCGTGCGGCAGGAGACCGCTGAAAAAGAGCAGGCCGCCGGGCTTGAGCGGCGCGGCGACGGATTGCTGGCCGAGGATTTCGGTGTCGCAGATCTGCCAGTCGCGGCGCTGGAAGTGGATGCGCGGGCCGGTCTTGTGCTGGCCGGGCAGGAACTGCATGCAGCCGTTCTCGATCGTGGCCTCGTCGAGGGCGATCCAGACGCCGACCACGGGCGTGCCTTGCGGGTAGTTGAAGTAGGCGTTGTCCTGGTGCCAGGGCTTTTCGCGGCCCAGGCGCGGCGGCTTGATCAGCGCCATGTCCTGGAAAAGGTGCGGGGCGCGCTCACCGAGGAGGGTTGTCACGGCCTGAATGAGTTGCGGGTGATGCGAGATGGCCTTCAGCCGCGGCTCAAATTCCACGAAGAACATCAGCTTGCGCACCGCGTCCTGCCGCTGCTCGACGCTGAGCTTGGGGAGCATCTCCTGCGCCTTGGACTCAAACATCACGCCGGTGAAATCCGGGTTCTTGCCCATGATGAGATCGACCAGTCCCGCCAGCGCGGCCTTCACCTCGGCGGGATTGAAGGCTTGGCGGACGATCAGGTAACCCTGTTCGTGAAAGTGGGCGATCTCGGCGGGACCGATATCCTCGAAGTGTTCCACGCCGAAACCGGCGCCGGCGGGCTGGTAAAGCTCGGCGGCGTGCATGTCGGAACCGTGGTCAAATTGCAGGGCGGGGGCGTTGCTCATGGGCAGAAGGGGTGAGGGGGCAGTGCGCTCAACCTAGCAAATCCGGGGTTGTGCCGCCATGCATTGCGCCGCTAATTATTTGGACCTATCCGCTCCATGGCCTTTTTCCCCGGACTCGAATTTGTCGCCCGTCACCGCGGTCGCGTCCGCTGCGAACCCGGTTGGCATCTCGGCCGCAGCTGGGCCCATGGCCTACGCGACTGCGACCTGTGGTTTGTCTGGGAGGGGCGTGGGCGCATGGTCACGAGCGACGGCGAGCTCCGCCTGCGTCCGGGCGTGTGCCTGTGGATGCGGCCCGGGCGCCACTACGAGGCGGTCCAGGATCCGGCGGCGCGGCTGGGCGTGAATTACATCCATTTCGGCGTGCGCCGGGCGGGCAAGGATTTGCCTTTATCCGCTTTCGATCCGCCCTTCGAGGTGCTGCGGTCGCGGCAGGTGGAGTTTGTCGACGCGGTCATGCGCCGGATCGTCGAGTTGGACGGGGATGGCGCCGAGGCGACGGCGGCCAATGCGTTGTTGGGCGGATTGCTGACGGAGCTGGCCCGGGAGCATGCCGCGGCCCGGCATCAGCCGACCCCGGGCACCGAGCAGCGGCATCGCGATCTGGTGCTCGAGGTGGCGGGGCGGATTCGCGAAAGCCCGGCGCAGGCGCCCGCGGTGGCGGACCTGGCCCGGCAGGCGGGCTACAGCGTGGATCATTTCTCGCGGGTGTTTCAGAAAGTCACCGGCCTGCGGCCGCAGGATTATGTGATCAACGCCCGGATTGAGCGCGCCCGGCAACTCCTCGCCGAATCGGATCTCACCATCGGCGGCGTGGCGGAAAACGTCGGGTTTCAGGACATCTTTTATTTCTCCCGGCAGTTCCGGCAGAAGACCGGACAGACCCCGACAGAATTCCGCCGCGGGCTCCGGGCGGGCTGAGGGGACCCGGTCGGTCCGGGCCCGCATCTGACAGTATGTCAGTTTTTTTCCAAACTTGCTCTTGCCGGGCCAAAAACCGGCCCATTACTTTGCACGACTCTTCCGTTAGCACACGTTATGACCATGACGATCAAAGCCTACCTCAAGCCGCACTGCGGTTGGTCCAATGGCGTTCGCGCCATCATGCGTAAGTATGCCCTTGAATATCAGGACATTGATATCATCAACGACCGCGCGAACTACGCGGAGATGGTGCAAAAGTCCGGTCAGCCCCTCTCGCCCTGCGTCGAGATCGACGGGGTGATGCTGGCGGATGTCTCCGGTGAAGAGGTCGAAAATTATCTGATCAGTAACGATTTGGTCAAACCTACCGACTCCTCGCCCGACGCCCCGACCAATGCGGGCTGCTCGGACGAGGAACACGCCAAAATGGCCACCAAAACCATTCGTTTCTTCTAACTGAGAGCATCCGCGATACTCCCCCGGCCGGCTCTCGCATCCCGAAGCCGGCTTTTTTTGCGCCCCAGCCCGCCTTTCCCGCTCCGCTGAACCAATTCCTGCTAGACCTGCACCTCTGACCATGACCAAACCCATTCCGTCGCCTCTTTACCGCCCGGATCAGGAACACGATGCCTGCGGTGTCGGTTTCGTCGCCAAGCTCTCCGGCGAGCGCAGCCATGACTTGGTCGAGCGCGCCCTGGCGGCCCTCCGCTCCCTCGCGCATCGCGGCGCCATCGATGCCGATGCGGTGACCGGCGACGGCGCCGGCCTGCTCACGCAGATCCCGGTCGAGCTCTTCCGCGAATTCCTCGACAAGAAAAAGAAGCACCTGCTGCGCGACAGCGACCTCGGCGTCGGCATGGTTTTCCTCCCGAAGGACGACGAGTCCGCCCAGGTGGCGGGCAAGAAGATCATCGAGCAGGCCGTGAAGGCCGAGGGTCTGGTTTTCCTCGCGTGGCGCGAGGTGCCGGTCGACTCCACCTGTCTCGGCCGCAAGGCGCTCGAGACGCAGCCGCTCATTTTGCAGGCTCTCGTCTCCCGCAAGGAGGACGAGACCACCGACGACGAGTTCGAGCGGAAGCTCTTCCTCGCGCAAAAGGTGGCCGAGCGCCGCGCCGGCGAGCTCAACCTGGATGGCTTCTACATCTGCTCCTTCTCGTCGCGCACCATCGTTTACAAGGGCCTCTTCAACGCGCCGCAGGTCCGCAAGTATTTCGTCGACCTGAAGTCGCCGAAGTTCACCTCCGCGCTCGCGATCTTCCACCAGCGCTACTCGACGAACACGTTCCCGACGTGGCACCTCGCCCATCCGTTCCGGATGATGGCGCACAACGGCGAGATCAACACCATCCGCGGCAACCGCAACCTGATGCGCGCCCGCGAGCGCAGCGCCGCGCACGGCGTGTGGGGTGAGCGCTTCGCCGACCTCCAGCCGCTCGTGCAGCCGGACATGAGCGACTCGGCGTCCTTCGACAACGCCCTGCAGCTCCTCACCGTCAGCGGGCGCGATCCCGTGCAGGCCTGCACCATCATGATGCCGCCCGCCTGGGAGCAGGACGCGTCGCTCAGCGCGAGCCAGCGCGCGTTCTACCGCTACCATTCCTGCATGCTCGAGCCGTGGGACGGTCCCGCCGCCGTGGTGTTCACCGACGGCCGCGTGGTCGGCGCCGCGCTCGACCGCAACGGCCTGCGGCCCGCGCGCTTCAAGGTGTTCGACGACGGCTACGTGCTCCTCGCGAGCGAGGCTGGCCTCGTGCACGACTGGGCGGGCAAGGTCGTGACCAACGGCCGCCTCGGCCCGGGTCGCATGATCGCGCTCGACCTCGTCGAGCACAAATTCCTCGCCGATGACGACATCAAGGACCGCCTCACCAGCGAGCCGCGCTTCGGGCAGTGGTGCGAGGATCACCTCGTCAACCTGCATAAGTTTGCGCCCGCGCCCGCGGACGAGCCCGCGGTCGGCGAGGTGCCCCTCGCGCCGCAGCTCGCGTTTGGCTACGATCTCGACGAGCGCGAGATGATCCTCACGCCGCTCGCGGAAGGCGCCGAGCCCACCGCATCGATGGGCGACGACACTCCGCTCGCCGTCCTCTCGCGCCGGCCGCGCCTGCTTTACACCTATTTCAAGCAGCTCTTCGCGCAGGTCACCAACCCGCCGATCGACTCCATTCGCGAGAAGTCGGTCATGTCGCTGACCATGTATCTCGGCGGCCGCCTCGGCCTCTTTGAGGAACTGCCGCGCACCAGCGGCTACGTGGAGCTCGATTCGCCGATCCTCTTCAACCACGAGGTCGCCGCGCTGTCCGACGTGCCGTTCCTGCAGAACCGCGTCGTGCGCCTCGACGCGACCTTTGACGCCAGCGCCGCCCCCAACGCCCTCGAGCACGCCGTCACCGAGCTTGCCGGCACCGCCTGCGCGGCGGTGGAGGACCAGAATGCCAAGGTCATCATCCTTTCCGACCGCAAGGTCGGCC
>JBMSWZ010000080.1:0-6624 GCA_049425105.1 Cephaloticoccus sp. | reverse complement strand
GTCGGTGACGCCCCGTTCGATGATCTGCTCCGCCTCGCTGGCGGCTTCCACCCTGCTGCGGACGCTGTCGTCGATGACGCCCTTGATATCGTCGATGGTGTACAGGTAGGCGTCGGGCACCTCGCCGACGTCGAACGCCTCAGCGCCGGCCGCGTCGATCTCACCATCGGCTCCGCCCTCGACCTCTTCGGCGGCACCGGCGTCCGCTACGCCGACTGCGTCGCCTGGAACCGCCGCCCACCCCCCGGCGCTCGCTCCCGGAATTAAGTGACGTATTACGTTACAAACCTCACTTCCCCCCTCGATGCTCCCTTTCTCTCAAGTTGTAACGTAATACGTTACAAACTGGATCCGCCCCCCGCCACCTTCGCGGAAGCGGGACCGATGTCTGCACTTTCTCCCCATGAAAAAATCCCCTGGTAAATCCCACCGTAAAGTCGCCCCCCGCCTCATCCAATGCGCCACGCCGTGGGGCATGGTGCATTACCCGACCGCCCGGCGTGAGTGGTCGCTTGAGCAGAAAATTCGCGCGGTGAAAGCCGCCGGTTTTGACGGCGTGGCCGCGATTCCGGACGAGACCATTTCGCGTCTGTGCCGGGAACTCGGCCTCGAACTCATGGGCGGGCTGGACGGCTCCAATATCGCGAAGGCGCGCAACGAGATGGCGCGGCAGCGCGACCTCGGCGCGATTTACCTCAACATTCAGCTGCTCGACCACGACACGCCGTTGCCCAAGGCCGCCAAGACCGCGGCCGCGCTGGTGACCGCCGGCGACCAGATCGGCGTAAAGGTCCACATCGAGACGCACCGGGACACGTCGACGGAGACCCCGGAGAAATTCGACGGCATCGCCCGCCTTTTTCAGCAGCAGACCGGCCGGTTGATGCCGACGACTTGGGATCACTCCCACCTGGCAGTCGTGAAGCACCTGCAACCTGCCGACTACGCCAAGCGCCTGTTGGTCTGGCCGAAACTGATCCGGGCCTCGAATCTCTTCCACCTGCGCCCGTTCAACGGCCAGCACTGTCAGGTGCCGGTGACGAACGGGAAGGGGAAGTTCACGTCGGAATTCCGCGACTACCTCCCGTTCGTCGAGGAGCTCTTCGTCTGCTGGCTGCAAGGTCCGCGTCCCGACAATGTCCTTTGGGTCTGCCCCGAACTCGGCTACAGCCACGGCTACCACGTCAGCGGCTGGCCGCATCCTTGGGAGGACGCCAAGGTCGCCCGCCGCGAGTATGCCAAGGCCTGGCGGCGGGCGCTGAAGCGCGTCGACGGTGACGCCTGAGCGACTCCGCGGAAGTTTGCCCCGAAAAAGCCGCCTTCATGCTTGGCGGCACCGGGGCTTTGCCTGAAGACTGCGGGCGCCCAATGAGAATCACCGGACTCGCCCTTGTCCCGCCGCCCTCCGCCGCCAGTCTGCCCAAGGTAACCCCCGAGCTATTGGCCTCCGTCCTGGCCCGCTACTCCCGCAGCAACGAGGGCATCGGCGCGATTCTCGACAAGGTCGACCTCGCCAACCCGGACGCGTCGATCGACCGCATTCTGAAGTTCGTCGACTACGGCCATGCGTCGATCGGCGGTTTGACCGGCGGTCTCGCCGTGGCGCTCGACGACATCTCGATGTGGCTGGCGTGGAAACTGTTTGAAATCGCGCAGATGGCCGACGGCCAGGAGTCGAGCACGCGCTACATCACGATGGATCCGAGCAACCTCCCGGCCCCGGAGGAGATCGGTCTGCCGGAGGACTTGGTGCCGCGCTGGCGCGAGCTCATGGCGCGCAGTTTCGCGGCCTATCAATCGGAATACGCGCGGCTCGATGCGCTCGGCGCGGCCGAGCCGGACCGCGTGCGAGTGCCCGAGGGCGCCAAGGCCGCCGTCGTCACGCGCATCCGCAAGAATTACGCGCTCGACCGCGCGCGCTACTTCATCCCGCTCGCCACGCGCACAAACGTCGGTCTCGTCCAGACCTCGCGCATGTGGGCGACGACGGTGAAGCATCTCGACTCGCTGCCCCATCCCGAGGCTCGCGCGGCCGCGGCGCTGATCCGCGATGAACTGATCAAGCAGTCGCCGCGGCTGATGCGGCACAGTTTTGCGGAGAAATCCTATCAGGCGCAGGCGGAGCAGGAACTCGCGGCCAGCCTGAGCCTCGGCCTCGCGCGGTTGTCGACCGCACCGCTGGCCGATGAGGTCTGGGTCAAGGTCGACCGCGCCGCGCCGCCCTGGCTGGAGGAAACCCAGCCGGTGGCCGAGGCGCTGCGGCATCGCGCCAACCGTTACGGTTACCAGGGCACGGCCACGCGCCGGATGCGGGTGACCTTTGCGTGGAACAACATGGCGGTCGCGGAGCTGCGCGATCTCAACCGGCACCGCACCGGGCACCGCTGCACGCCCTTGATTCAGGCTGGATTCTACCTGCCGCCGGAAATTGGCCACGCCGACCATCAGGCGTTGCTCGACGAGCAGACCGCGCTCACGCGCGAACTCATGGCGCGTGGTTCGCCGGCCTATGTCTATTCGCTGCTGCTCGGCGCGCAGACGCCGTTCGAACACAGCACCCATGCCGACAAATTTATCTACGAGGCCGAACTGCGCACGGGCATGGGCGCCCATTTTCGCTACGCCGAGCACCTCAGCGCCGTCCTGCATGCGTTCTTCGAGCAGGTGCCGGAAGCCCGGGATTGGGTGGTCGAGGGCACGGCCGAGCCGGAATAAAACGTTGCTCGGGCCGCGACCTGCGGTTCAGATGCAAACGTCCAGCATGAACTCCACTCGTGCCGCCTTCTTGCCTGCGATCATGGTGGCCCGAAACGCTCCAATTTTACCCGGGGCGCGTCGGGTGGCGGTTAGCCCCACTCCGCGCGATCGCGCCTGACCGTTTCCTTTGTCCCTGATCATGAGCCGCTTCCGCGTTCTCCAATTCAACATGCAATACGGTCAGAGGTGGGATGACGCCGATCCGGACAACGCCCCAATTGACCTCGCGGCGACCGTGGCTGAGATCAAGCGGCACAATGCGGACATCATTCACCTGCAGGAGGTGGAGCATGCCCGGCCGGGAGGAACGCATCCCCCGGTGCCACCCAATTACTCCCGGCTCAAGGCTGAGCTGGCTGGTTATCACAGCACGTTTTCCTTCCCCCGGCCCGACCCGCGGGAACTGCCCTTTGGTATCGGCCTCGCCATCTTTTCCCGCTGGCCGCTGCAACCCTCGGTTTGCATCAACCTGCCGTCGCCGCCGGTGGAGTTCGATTTCTTCGGCGAGAAAAAGACGCCGACCGACCGGCTGATGATCACCGCCGGGGTCGAGATTGGCGGCCGCCAAGTCCGGCTCATGAATACCCACCTGCTCGCGTTCTTCATGCTCAATTCGAGCAGCGAGGAGCACCGCATCCAGCGCGACTTGGTGGAGCAGGAACTGCGGAAGGAGAACGGGCCGACGGTTCTTACCGGCGACTTCAACGTCAGCAAACACGAGTCGTTGGTGGAACAGTATGGCGCGGCCGGTTACCGGACCGCCCAGACGACGGAGGTCACGTGGCGTCGGCGACCCTTCGTGCTCGACCACGTGTTCTACAATTCACCGCTGCGGTGCGTGCATTGCGAGGTGCACCCAACGCCCAGTTCGGACCATCACGCCTTGGTGGCCTCTGGAATTCGCCGATTAATCCGGCTCAGCGGCCGCGGCGCACGGCCTCTTTTTCGTCGTCGCGCTCCTCTTCCAGCCGGGCCTTTTCCGCCGCGATCTGCTGGCGCAGCTGGTCGGCTTCCTCCGCGTTGCCCTCCGCCAGCGCGGCCTCGAGTTTTTGCCGCAGGAAGATTTCCCGCTCGGCAATCTTGCCTTGGTAAACCTTGTCGAGGTCGGCGAGCCGGGCTTTTTGCTCGGCGCTGAGCGGTTTGGCCGCGTCCGGGTCGGATTTGGCGAGGCGTTCCATGGCGAGTTCGTAGGCGCTCTTCATGGGACCGAGCTTGGGCGGCCTCAGCCGAAGTTCACGCCGAAAATCAGGAGGGCGACCACCAGTCCCGGCGGCAGCCACGACGAGGCCGTTATGCCGCGCCAGCGCCGATGGTAACCCCAGGCGAACAACGTCAACAATCCGGCGAAGGCCGCGGGCCCGAGCGCCTCGTGGGGAAAGGCCGCCGGCACCGCCGTGCCCGGCCAGGCCACCATGCGGCGGATCCCTGCCTCCATGCCCCAGAGCACCAGCAGCGCCGCGTGGTTGCAAAGGGCGCTGGCCGCGGCGAATCCTGTCAGGCCGGTGAGCAGGGAACCCATCCCGGCCAGAATCACCCAGGTGGCCAGCGGCACCAGCACAAGGTTGGCAAGGGGAGCCGCCACGATGAACAGTCCGAAAAAGGCCACGCCAGTTACCCAGCTGACTAGGCCCGCGGCGACTGCGATCCCCGCGGCCCCCAGCCCGCCGCGCCACGCGGTGGCGATCAGGTGGTGCCACCAACGCCAGGTGGCCCGGGGCAGGTGGGGAAAGGCCGGAAAGCGCGCCTGCCAGGTCTCGCCCAGGGGCAGCCCGTATAGCAGCAACGCCGCCACCACGCCGTAGCTGAGCTGGAAGCTCACGCTGAACAGTTGCAGGGGATCGACCGCGAGCACGGCCAAGGCCGCGGCCGCCAGGGCGGCAAGGGGATTGCCCGGCCGGCGCCCAAGGCGCATCGCTTGGAACAGCGCCACCATCGCAAAGGCCCGGACCGCCGACGGCGCTCCGCCCGTCACCTGCACGTAAAGCCAGACGAGCAACAGCCCGGCGCCGATGCGCGGCAGTCGCGGCGCGCGCAACAGCAGAAGCAACGCCTCGATTCCGGCCGCGATGGCGGCGATGTGCAGGCCGCTGATGGCGAACAGGTGCATCGTGCCGCTGCGCAGGAACAGCTCATCCTGCGCCTCGTCGAGCTCCTGCTTTTGGCCGAGCAACATCGCGCGCAGCACCGCGGTAAAGCCGGGCTGCTTCTCCGCCGTGCCGGTGCCGAGGATGGCGGCGAAACGGCGCAACGTCGCGTCGCAGAAACGCCGCAAAGGCGTCGGCGCTCGCGTCTCGCCCAGCACCCGTCCGCGCGTGAACGTGAAATTTATCCCCGTGGCGGCAAGGTGGCCGGCAAAACCTGGCGCAGTCTCTGGCAGCTGCTCAATCACCCCGATGGCGTCGATCTCCGCGGTGCGGGTCGGCCGACTTTCGCCGGGGCCCAGGCGCAGCGAGAAATAGATTCTCTGCCCGATCAGATCCCGCAGATGCGGATCCGTGCGGATGATTGTGGCCAGCCCGCTCACCTGCTGCTCCCACCGGGGCGCAAAGATGTGGTCAAGGTGCAGACCCACCCGGGCTTCGCGCGGAGGCAGGGTGTTCCACGCGGGTAACCGGGCGCGTTGCAGGGTGTAGGCCGCGGCACCGATGAGGACCAGTGCGGTCGTCAGGCCGAGCGCCCAGAGGCGGGGCCGCGTTGCGGCGCCGGCGAATCCGACCCCCAGCGCCACCCCCGCGCCCGCGAGCGCGGGGATGACCGGGAGCCCGGGGAGTGCCCGCCCGGCCACGATGCCGACCGCATAGGGCACGACCACCCAGAGGAGCGGCGCTCGGTGGCCAAGGCTGCGGAGAACCATGCTCCTACGCAACCGGGCCGGCCCGGGATTTTGAATCGGGATGTGACGAGGCTTTGATTTGTGGGGCCGAGCCTGCACAGTGTCCCAGTTCCATGTCCGCGCCCGACCAGCCCGACCTATTCCCTGAGCCCTCGGATGCCCCGGCCACTCCGGGGGCCGTGTCGGCCTCCCAACCGCTCGCCGCGCGCATGCGGCCGCGGGGTCTGGCGGAAGTGGTCGGCCAAGGCCACATCACCGGCGAGGGCAACCTCTTGCCGCGGCTCGTGGCGCAGAACCGCTTTGGCAGCCTGATATTCTACGGTCCGCCGGGCTGCGGCAAGACCAGCTTGGCGGAGTCGATCGCCGCCGAGACGAAGAGCCGCTTTGTGCGCGTCAACGCCGTGATGAGCAACGTGGCCGAGCTGCGCGAGATTCTCGCGATCGCGCGCCGCCGGCCCGAGGCGCGCACCATTCTGTTCATCGACGAACTGCACCGGTTCAACAAATCGCAGCAGGACCTGCTCCTGCCGGACGTCGAGGAAGGCAACGTGCGCCTGATCGGGGCGACGACTCACAATCCGGGATTTTACGTCAATCCGCCGCTGCTATCGCGCAGCCATTTGTTCCGGCTCGAGCCACTCGCCCCGGCTGCCATCGCCGGCGTGATGCAACGCGCCTTGGCCGATGCCGAGCGCGGGCTCGGCGCGCGGCGCTGCACCGCGGACGAAAAGGTGCTGGTCGACCTAGCGACTTTGTGCGACGGCGACCTGCGCCGGGCGCTCAACGCGCTGGAGGTCATCGCGCTGAGCCTCGAGGAGGGCGCCGCGATCACGCCGGCCGAGATTGAGGTCTTCGCCCGGGAGCGGCGCATCCGTTACGACGCCGACGAGGACGAGCACTACGACACGATTTCCGCCTTCATCAAGAGCTGCCGCGGCGGTGATCCGGACGCGGCGATGTATTGGCTGGCCAAGATGCTCGCCGGCGGCGAGGACCCGCGCTTCATCGCGCGGCGCCTCGTGATCTTGGCGAGC
>JBMSWZ010000079.1:0-6691 GCA_049425105.1 Cephaloticoccus sp. | reverse complement strand
AGCTTGATCGCCTCGATGATCATCCAGACCTCAAGGAGGTGCCTCGCCACGGCGATGCCCACGAGCAGCCACTTGCCCTGGCTGAGCCAGCTCGGGGTGTCGGCGCCACCGATGAACACCTGCCAGATCATCGCCCACATCGGCACGATCAGCATGAACACCATCGGGAGCACCACGAACCACACCGCGATGCCGCGGCGCCAGAGGTAAAAGGTAATGACGAGGAAGGAGAGGCCGCCGAGCAACTGGTTGGTCGCGCCAAACAACGGCCAGAGGATGAGGCCGCCCTTGCCGGCGTTGGCAAAGCTCCACTCCTGCCCGACCGGCGGCGCAGCCGCGATCAGGGCGGCGCAGGCCACTGCCATGATGGTCGCGCCGTGCTTGCCGCGCAGCCACGCGAAGAAATCAAAGCCCGTCGCGCGCGGCGCCACCGTCGCGGCCAGTTCCTGCACCACGTAGCGTTGCAGGCGGCAGGCGCTGTCCAGCGTCGTGCCGGCGAAGGACGCGACGAACACGCCCATCATCGCCACCGCGATGCCGCCCGGCACGCCGAGCGCGCGGAGGAAGTTGGAGGAGCCATCGACAAACGCCCCGACCAGCGGCCCGAGGCTCGCCGACCACACGCTGTAGCGCGTGAGCCACGCCTCCTGGCCCGTGAGCACGCTGCCGTCGACGCCCTTCAGGCCGAGCCCGAGGCCCGCCGCGCAGGCGAGGATCACGAGCACCGCGAGGAAACCCTCGGTCAGCATGCCGCCGTAGCCCACGAAGCGCGCGTCGGGCTCGGACTTGAGCTGTTTGCTGCTGGTGCCGCTGCTGACGAGGCAATGGAAACCGCTGATCGCGCCGCACGCGATCGTGATGAAGAGAAACGGAAACACCAGCGGCGCGCCCGCGGGGTTCCAGTTCACCATCGGCGCCGCGAGGGCCAGCGCCGGCCGCGTGCCGTCCGCCAGCGGTGCGCCGCCCGCGAAGGCCGCCACCACCAAGCCGACCACGAGGAGGCCGAGGATGGAGATGAGCTGCAGGGCGTTGATGTAGTCGCGCGGTTGCAGGAGCGACCACACCGGCAGCACCGAGGCCACGTAGGAATAGAGCAGGAGCAACACCACCCAGGTCCACGACGACCAGCCGGCCATGGTGGTGTTGAGCGCGTGCAGGAAACCGTCGTCGCCGTGGATCACGGTGAGATACATCAGCACCAGCGCGATGAGCGACGGCAGAAGCAGGTGCGCGCCCTTGCGGTGCAGCCACCCCCCGATGACCACCGCGATCGGGATTTGGATCACGCAGGGCACGATCGCCGCGGGGTATTGGCGAAACACCGCCGCGATCACCAAGCCGAAGATCGCGAGCACGATCGTCAGCGCCATGAAGAGGATGAGCAAAAACAGCAGCCGCACGCGGCGGTTCAGCAACCGGCCGGCCACGTCGCCCACCGTCTGGCCGTTGTTGCGGAGCGACACGACCAGCGCGCCAAAGTCATGCACCGCGCCGATGAAGATCGAGCCCAGCACGACCCAAAGCAGCGCTGGCAGCCAGCCCCACATGATGCCGATGGCCGGACCCACGATCGGGCCCGTGCCGGCGATCGACGCAAAATGGTGGCCGAAGACCACGCCCTTGGAGGTCGGCACGTAGTCCACTCCATCCTCGAGTTTCTGCGACGGGCACACATGCCCCGCGGTGAGTTTGAAAATCTTGCCGCCCAGCCAGCGGCCGTAGGTGTGGTAAGCGACGATGAAGCCGACGCCGCTCAGCAGCGCAATTAGGAGGGTTTCCATGCAGAAGGGGGTTAGGGGACGCGAACGAGGCACCGTTGTTGAGGCTTCGTTCCCCGACTGCAACCTTCGAGCGTCCCGTCTCTGTCATGTGCGCGGTGGACGGGCACGTCCCCGTGCCCGTAAAACGCGCAGCGGGACCTGCGCGTCCACCTGCATCCGGGCTTGGCGCGCCCGGGACGATTCGTGCACGCTGGAAGCACATGACCCCGGTTACCAACGCAGCGGAGATCGCCATCATCGGCGGCGGCACCGGTGGCTGCGCCGCGGTGATCGACGGACTATATCTCTGTGGCTCGGGCTCCCACCCCGGCGGCAACATCACCGGACTGCCTGGTTACAATGCCGCGCACGTCATTCTGCAGAAACCGGCCGCGACCTGACGACTCCACGCTTGGGAGCGCCGGCGTCCCCGCCGACCTCAGGCAAAGTCTGGGCCGCTGATCGCAAAGTAACGCGCCCAATCCGTCGCCAGCTCTTCCCCGTGCCGGGTCATCCGCATGAAGCCGCGCAGCACCTCGAAGCCCAAAGCGTTCACTTCCTTCAACCAAACGTCGTCGCCCGCCGGCACATCCAAAATCACGGGGCCGGCCACCTCGGCCATAGCCCGGCGCAGCAAGCGCCCAGCCACCGCGCGATCCACCGCAACCACCGGACCGAGCTGCGTGGCGTTGCGACCGTCGCGGGCCGTGACGAACCCAGTGATGGCGCCGGCTGACTCGTGCACCCACGCCAGGCTTGGACAACGTGCCAGGAAATTTTCCAACAATTGCCGACGATCGAGTCCAAACACTGCTTCGTCGAGCGCTCCGACCGCGTTGAGATCCGCCGGAGTCATCGCCCGCAAACCGGCGACCTCCGTAGACACGGGTGACTTTTCCGCCGCGCGCCGCAACCGCAGCAACCGCGGCCCGTCGCGGAAGCCCAGCTTGCGGTAAAGGCTCTCGCCCATCTCCGTGGCATCGAGGAAAGCGATCCGCCCTTGCTGGCTAAGGTCGTCCAACAGGGCCTCCATCAGCGACCGCGCAATGCCCCGACCGCGAAATTCCGGCAGGACCAACACCATGTTGATCCATGCGTAGCGGCCGGCCAGCGGCCAAGCCATCGCCGTGCCGATGAGCCCCGCCCCCGGCATCTCCAGCCCGCGACCGAGACAGGTTTGGACCAGCAATTGCCAATCCGCCGGGTTCTGATTCCAGCAGGCCGCCGTGGACAGCCGGAGACCGCCGGCTTGGTCACCCGAGTTGAGCGGCCGGATACTGCCGGCGGAAGGGGTTGGGTCAGTCAAGCGAGCCATGCGGTGCGGCGGGTAATCGACCGGAGCAAACGACCGCCGTCAATCCTTCGATAACCGTTCGGTTACCATGGCGGTGATTTTTCCCCATTGAAAACTTCCCGTGATGACCGATGCTGCCCGGCAAATGGCCCCCCGGAAATCCCCTGCCAAAAAAACGACGCCCAGCACCCGGGACCGCCTGCTGCGCACCGCCATCAGCCTCTTCTCCAACAAGGGCTTCGACGGCGTCTCGGTGAACGACATTGTCCAGCAGGCCGGGGTCAACAAGCGGATGGTCTACCACTACTTTGAGAACAAGGCGCGGCTGTATCAGGAGGCCTTGTCCTACGCCTACGACGGCCTGAGTGCCTTCGAGCAGGAGACCATCGGCGATGCGCAAGCGCTCGAGGACATCGTCAAGCGACTCGTGCTCGTCTATTTCGAGTTTCCGCGGATCCACCCCGAATTCACGCAGCTGATGCTCTGGGAAAACCTCAACAAGGGCCAGGGCATCCGCAACTCGCGCGCGCGCCTCTCGAAGGACAGTGTCGTCGCCCGCCTCGCCATGGCCATTCGGCAGGACGCCGACGGCGTGAAGTGGCGCAAGGACCTCGATGCCACGGAGCTCTTGATCACGATCATCGGTATCTGCCAGGTCTACGCGTCCCACCGCTACACGCTCTCGCAGGGTCTGCACATCAATCTCGGTGCCCCCGCGGTCATCAAGCGCGGCATCGCCAACGCCGAGCACTTCCTCCTCGCCGGCATGCGCCCCTAGGCACTGCCGGGACCGCGATCCCGGCATTACTCGACTCGCAGAGTGGCGGGTAGCCGCAGCGGCTTGAAATGCCAGGCCGGCACGTGGGTTTGCTCCGGCGCGCCGTGCGCGTCGAGGGCGCTCCGGAAGCCGATGGCCGCCGCCGGTCCTGAGATCCCCCAGTCGCCGTTGTAGTAGTGGTGCGGCCCGTAGCGGTTGAAGGTGCTCGGCACGAGTTCCACGCGCAGCTGGTGCGAACCAGCGGCCAGCGGAGAACCCAACTCGATTCGCCACTCCGGGCCCCAAGTCCAACCCAAGTCCCGGTCGTCCACGTGCACGCGAAGCGCATCGCCTGCCACGCCGGCAAAACTCAGCGAACGTATGGGCGCGGAGAAATTGACATTTGCGGCGGCAAATACCGGCGCCGAACCAAACGCATAACCGGAGGCTACGAGTCCACCGCAGGTCGTCAAAACGCCGGGTTTGGCGACCAACGGGCCATCAGTCCGCACCGTGCGCTCCGGACCAGCCACATGCGGACTGCCACTGGACAACAGAAAATCGCCCTCCAACCAGACATACGCGCGAAACCGACCGGGGCCGTTGGTGCGCAAGGGGCGCTTGAGGCGATTGTCAGCCAAAGTCCTCCCCCGCGCATGGCAACCCTTGGTGGCTGGGAAGCAGATTGCACAGGAGGGCGCTGAGATCGCTGAGGGCGGAGGGGTTGGAACGCTAATGAGCGCTGATCGACGCTGATACAGAAGGGGATTTAACAAGAGGCCGCAGAGAGCGCGGAGTTGTAGGGCGGCGTTTCCAAACCCCTCCGAACCAAGGCGGGGATAGAATCCCCGCCCTACATCCTATGAGTGAAGCCGGCGAGACGCCGGCGCTCCAGGGAATCCCCATTAGCGTCAATCAGCGTCCATTAGCGTTCCCACCCCCGGTTTTCACAGGCATTTCATGGTCGCTTCATCCGGGTTTCACGGACGGAATGCAGACTGTCGGCACATGAAGACCAAAGACTTTCTCATCGTGGCGCTCGCACCCCTTGTCGTGCTGGCGATTCCGTTCGTCGGCAACTTCGTCAGCGAGGGGGTAAACTGGACCGCCTTCGACTTCGCCCTCATGTGGGTGCTGCTGGCCGCGGCGATGTTTGCGTGGCGGCTGCTGGCGACGCGGCCGGGCGCCAATCTGCCCTACCGGCTTGGCGCCGCTCTGGCCGTGGGCACCGGGTTGATGCTGATCTGGGTCACCCTGGCGGTCGCGATCATCGGCGATGGCAACCCGGCCAATCTCCTCTACCCCGGCGTCATGCTGGCCGGTCTGACCGGCGTGGGCTTGGCACGCTTCCAACCGCAGGGCCTGGCGCGCACCGCCTTTGCCGTCGCCTTCGCCATTTTCCTCGTGCCGCTGATCGGCCTGATGGTGGAGCCCAACGACTTCAGCCCGGGCGTGGCCCCTGTGTTCACGATCAACCTCGGCTTCGTCCTGTTGTTCACCCTCGCCGGCCTGCTCTTCCGCTACGCCGCGGCGAAGCAAACGGCGGTCGCTCACTAACGGGTTCGGATTTTCACAGGAGGCCGCAGAGGCCGCCGAGTGTAGGGCGGGGTCTCCGAACCCCGCCGCGGCCGGCGAGCCGCCGGCGCTCCCGATTCAGCAGACAAACCTCCTCCGCGACCTCTGCGTCCTCCTGTAAAATCTCTTTTCCCGGTCAGCGTTCCCCAATTTCACCCGAGCAGGTTCCGCAGCGCCGCGAGGTATTTCTCCTGCGTGCGGCGGATGACGTCGGCCGGGAGCGACGGCGCGGGCGGCTGCTGGTTCCACTGGATGGCGAGCAGGTGGTCGCGGACGAACTGCTTGTCGTAGCTCGGCGGCGAGCAGTCGGTGCGGTATTCGTCGGCCGGCCAGTAACGCGAGGAATCCGGCGTGAGCACCTCGTCGATCAGGAACAATTTTCCGGCGGCGTCGGTGCCGAACTCAAATTTCGTGTCGGCCAAGATCATCCCCGCGCCCTTCGCACGGTCGTGGCCGAGCTGGTAGAGCTGGAGGCTGAGTGCCTTGACCTGCGCGTAGAGGTCAGCGCCGATCGCGGCCGCGCCCTGCGCATCGTTGATCGGCGTGTCGTGCTCGCCCTTGGGGGCCTTGGTCGTGGGCGTGAAGATGGGCGCGGGCAATTTCTCGGCTTGGCGCAGACCGGCGGGCAGAGCGATGCCGCAGACCTGGCCAGACTTCTGGTAGGAACTCCACCCACTGCCGATGAGGTAGCCGCGCGCGACGCACTCGATGGTCAGGGGCTTGAGCTTGCGCACGATCATGCTGCGCAGCTGCAGGTCGCGGTCGTGCAGGCCGCGCCGCGCGAACTCGCCGGCCTGGTCGGGCAGCAGGTGGTTTTGAATCAGACCCGCCGTCTGCTCAAACCACCACAGGCTCATCTGCGTGAGGATAATGCCCTTGCCCGGAATGCCGTCGGGCAGGATCACGTCGAAGGCCGACAACCGGTCGCTGGCCACGAGCAGGAGCGCGTCGCCGAGGTCGAAGATTTCGCGGACCTTCCCCGACGCGAGCAGGGGAAACGGCACCCCGGAAAAATCGGTGCGGGCTTGGGTCGGCAGGGCGGCGGCGATCGCAGCGTAGGTCATCGCGATGATTTGGACGCAATCCCGCCCCGACGCGAAGCCCAAATTCCCCGCCGGCTCCCGCGCGCTGCCCTAGGCCCGCCCCCGCAGGCACCCCGTAAATTTTCCCTTGCGCACCCCGCCGGACCGCCTACGTTTCGCCCTCTTTCGGTTTTGTCCCTATCGTCTAGCCCGGCCTAGGACACCACCCTTTCACGGTGAGAACCGGGGTTCGAATCCCCGTGGGGCCGCCACGCTAGAAAAA
>JBMSWZ010000078.1:0-6709 GCA_049425105.1 Cephaloticoccus sp. | reverse complement strand
AGCGCCCGGCGCGGCTGCTCGATGATGAAATTGAAGGCCACGAGCGTCGACTTGGTCGCGCGCTGGTCGATTAAGATCATGGCCTCGAGCTCACGGTAGTCGAGGGTGGGGGGCTTCTCGAGATAGACGGGGATGCCAGCCTCGACGCCGGCGCGATGCATCTCGGCGTGCAGGTTGATGGGGGTCGGCACCACGATCATGTCGAGTTCGCCGCGGCAGGCCTCGATCATCCGCCGGTAATCGGGAAACACGCTGACGCCGCGATCGGCGAGCCGCCAATTCTGCTGTTCCGTGGCAAAGGCCGCGGCGTTGGGGTCGCAGGTGCAGACGAGTTTGGCGAGATTGCGCTCCTCGAGCCGGGCAATGGTCTGGTGGTGCCAGCCGGCGAAGCCACCCATGCCGATGATGCCGATGCGGGTGGGGGCCTTCACACGATCTTGAGTTTGGGCAGGTCCTGCCCGTCGATCAGGCCGACGGGTTTGCCAGCGGCGTTGAGGACAATCAGGTCGTCAATCTTGTGGAGCTCGAAGACCCGCAGGGCTTCGACGGCGAGGGCGTCTTCGCGAATCGTTTTGGGCGATCGGGTCATGAAATTGGCCACGGGTTGGTGAAGGAAGTCGGCGCCGGTCAACGCGCTGCGGCGGAAGTCGCCGTCGGTCAGGATGCCCGTGAGTTTGCCGGTGCGGCCGTGCACGAGGGCGACGCTGCCGCTCTTCGCCTTGGTCATCGCCATGATGGCTTCCTGCGTGGTGCACGTCTCGGGCAAGACCGGCAGGCGTTCGCCGGTGCGCATGAGGTCGCGCACCTTCAACAGCAGGGCGCCGAGGTTGCCGGCGGGGTGGTAGAGGGCGAAGTCATCGCGCGTGAGGCCGCGGGCCTCCAGCAGCACCATGGCCAGGGCGTCGCCGAGGGCGAGGGCGGCGGTGGTGCTGGCGGTGGGGGCGAGCGCTAGGGGACAGGCCTCCTGCGGCACCCGGTAGAACAGGTGGTGGTCGGCGTTCTTCGCCAGGTCGGAATCCGGCCGGCTGGTGAACGCCACGATGCCGACGCCGAGCCGCTTGAGCGCCGGCAGCAGTTGCAACACCTCGGTCTGGCCGCTGTTGCTCAGCAGAATCGCCAGGTCGCCCTCCCGGCACAGGCCGAGGTCGCCGTGGAGCGCCTGGGTGGCGTCAAGGAAGGTGGAGGTGGCGCCGGTGGAGTTAAAGGTGCCGGCGAGCTTTTGCGCGATATGGGCCGACTTGCCGACACCGCTGAAAATGAGCTTCCCGCCCCGTTGTAATACCCCATCTACAGCCTGGGTGGTGGCGACGAATTCCTTTCCCAATCCCGCGGCAGTTTCCGCCAATGCCTCGCCCTCGGTCTGGATGCAGTGGCGGGCGCGACGCAGGATGGATTTCGGAGTCAGGGCCATTTAGGATTGTGTCACGGAAACAGGTTGCGGAATTTACGGCCTAATCCCCCGCGTTCAATCCCTTTCCCGCCCCCATGTCGCTCCAACCGTCAAATCGTCTCCTCCGGGCCCTGCTGGCCCTGGCGATTGGCCTGTTGCTGGCCGCGTGCGAACCCCGCGGGGGCGCCCCGCTCGGGGCGGAGATTGACGAGCCGGACTTCCGGGACGGGCAACGGCGGGTGAAGCAGGGGCGGAACCAGGAGGCCCTCGCCGCTTACCTGCGGGTCATCGAAAAACGCGGGGACGCCGCCCCGGAGTCGCACTTGGAGGCCGGCATCATCTGCCTGCAGCAGATCAAGGATCCGATCGCGGCCATTTATCATTTTCGCAAATACCTCGAACGGCAGCCGAACTCGCCGCAGGCCCCGCAGGTGCGCGGCTTGGTGGAGAGCGCGAAGCGTGAGTTTGCCCGCACGTTGCCGGCCAACCCGTTGGAGAACCAGTCCGAGCGGCTCGACATGATCGAGCAACTCAGCCGCCTGCAGCGCGAGAACGAGCAGCTCAAGGCGGAACTGGCGATGGGCCGGGGCAATCCCGCGCCGGCTCCGACGGCACTCAACCAAATGCGCGTGCCGACCGATGGCGTGTTGCTGCCGTCGCGACCGGTGGAGGACGTTTCGCCGATCAGCATTGCGCCGGAGGAATCGCCGCCGCCGGCGGCCACTCGCGCCGCGCCGCCCACCCGCCCCGATGCCGCCACGACGGCTGTCCGCCGCCACACGGTGGCAAAGGGCGACACGCTCTTCAGCCTCGCCCAGCGCTACTACAACAATCGCGCGCGCTGGCGGGACATCTATGAGGCGAACCGGGACGTCATGCCGAACGAGAACTCGCTGCAGATCGGCATGGAGCTGCGGATTCCCTGAGCCCTCAGCCGGGGAGGTTTTGGCGCCACGCGCGCACCTCGGCCAGCAGGTCGCGCGCAGCGGTGAGGGCGGCGATGTCGCCGGGGGCCGCGGATGAGTGCTCGTCGGGATCGCCCAGGCCGGCTTCGCGAAAACTTTTGAGGCGGGCCAGGATCAGGTCGCGAATTTCGTCGGCGTTGTCGACGCCGTGAAACACGGCGAGGTGCATGGAGTCGCCGGCCTTGCCCTTGTGCTCGTCGCCCCCGCCGCCGCCGGCGGAACGCACATGCACGTCGGCCAGGCCGAGCAGGCGTTGCACGGGCCCCTGCTTAACCTCGACTTGCTGGAGGTTGGCAAAACTCATGGTGGACTCCTGCAGACTGAAGAGGCCGGACCGGATGCGGAGGCTGCGGTCGGTGACGATATACCAGTGCTGTTCGTATTCGAGCCGCACGGCCGCAAAGGTGGCGGGGAGTTGCAGCATGAAGCCGACGATGGCCGCGTATTCGGCCCAGTGGATGAGGGTGACCGCCCAAGCCGGCCAGCGGGCGATGACGCGCGCCAAGTCGTCGAGGTCGCGGTGCTGACGTTTGCGGTTTTTCTGGGCCGGAGCCTGGTCAGTCTCGAGGGGGGCCCCGGTGGCGCTGACTGCGGCGGCGGCGCGTTGATTCTCGGCGTTGAGGCGTTGGAAGGCTTCGACGCTGTCCGTCAGCCGGTTGATGAACCACAATGAAACGACGATACCGACCACCGCCCCCATCTGGGCAAAACACCAGGCGGCGACCCGCAGCTTGTAGTAGTTGCCGGCAGCGCGGAATACCTTGGCCGATCCCGCGGCGCCGGCCGGGGGCGTCGGCTCGGGTGGGAGATGGGCGAAGCGCAGGACGAGGCGGCGAATGGGGTCAAACATGGGAGTCCGGGGATTGGCCCGCGGTCAGGGATTGGCGCAGGGCCCGCACCTCGGCGGCGACCTCGCGCAGCACCGCCGCCAGCTCGTCGGGCGCGGCGGAGTCACCGCCGGCCGTGCCGTCGGCGTGGTCTTTCACGCCCCGCATGCGGGAATAGAGAAAGTCCCGGACGGCCTCGAATTCCCGCAGGCCCTCAATCGTCATCTCCGCACTGGAACTGCCGCTGGCGGTCTGGACCAGGATACGGGAGAGCCCAAGCCAGCGTTCGACAAAGTTCGAGCGCAAGTGGATGTCCTGGATTCGCGCGTAGTTGATGATGATTTCGCGACGGAAAAGGATGCCCCAGCGCATGGAGACGCCCTCCTCGTCGAAACGATAGCGCATCGTGTGATAGCGAAACCAAGCGGGCAGGATGAGAAAGATAAAGGCCGGCGGGAAGACGAGGCAGGCCAATATATAATAGGTCCACAAACTGGGGTGCGGACGCTCTAGCTGCAAAATGGCTGCATGCTGGGGGGCTATAGGCATGGGTGGTCGGTATATAGGGGGCTGAGTTGTGGCAAAGCCGAAAGATTGGATTGCACCCCGGAACAGCTCCACCTGAAGTTGCCCCCAGATTACGCCCGGTCAGTTCCGGGAGTGCATACTCGCTGTGACGCAACATGTTGTTCAGATCATCGGCCTCGTCGGGGTGATACTTACGCTGACGGCGGTTTGGTTGCAGTGGACGTTGACCCGCCGAATTTCCCGGTTTGAGGACATGCTCAAGGATGGCCGACTGACCGGCACCCAAATGGAGCAACGGATCCGGTGGGCACAACTGATGCCGGTGGTCTTTACCTTGGTGGGGACTTGCCTGCTTTTCGCCGCGGTGCTGCAATTGTTGCAGCAATAAGGGTTGAGCGGCACCCGACCGGCCCTGAACCTTGGGGGGTGGACAAGCCGACATTCCGGGAAGCACTGCGGTTTTGGACCAAGTTGGGTTTCGTCAGCTTTGGCGGACCGGCGGGCCAGATCGCCATCATGCACCGGGAGTTGGTGGAGCGAAAACGCTGGGTCGATGAGTCGCGCTTCCTGCACGCGTTGAACTTTTGCATGCTGCTGCCCGGGCCGGAGGCGACCCAGTTGGCGACCTACTGCGGTTGGATGTTGCACGGGGTGCGGGGGGCGCTGGCCGCGGGCGTGCTTTTCATTCTGCCGGCGGTCGGACTGCTGTGGGGGCTCAGCTGGATTTACCTGGCCCACGGCGAGGTCCCGGCGGTGGCTGCGGTGTTTCACGGGTTGAAGGCTGCCGTGTTGGCGATCGTGGTCAGCGCCTTGTTGGGCGTGGCGCAACGGGCGCTGAAGACGCCGCTGGCCTGGGGGCTGGCGGGATTGTCCTTTGTGGGCCTCTATGGCTTCGGGCTGCCGTATCCGTTTATTGTATTCGGGGCGCTGCTGACGGGCTTGATCGGCGGGCGGGTGGCGCCGCGCCAGTTCAACGTCTCGACGCCGGTGGAAGCCACGCCGCCGGCGGCGGTGGAGCGAAGGGTGGGGGTCACCGCGCTGCGCACGGCGGCGGTGATGATCGCGCTCTGGTTTCTCCCGGTGGCGCTCGCGGTCGCGTGGGGCGGCTGGTCCAGCACGCTCGCGCAACAGGGGTGGTTTTTCAGCAAGGCGGCGGTGGTGACGTTTGGCGGCGCCTACGCCGTCCTGCCGTATGTGGCGCAGCAGGCGGTGGAACACCAGCAGTGGCTGACCGCGGCGCAGATGATGGACGGACTCGGGCTGGCTGAGACCACGCCTGGACCGTTGATCATGGTGTTGCAGTTCGTGGGCTTTGTCGGCGGTTGGCAGCAACCGGGTGATATGGCGCCGCTGCTGGCGGGCACGCTGGGGGCGTTGATGACGGTGTGGGTCACGTTTGTGCCGACCTACGGCTTCATCCTCGTGGGGGCACCCTTTGTCGAGCGGTTGCGGGGCAATGTGCGGCTGAGCGCGGCGCTGGCGGCGGTGACGGCGGCGGTGGTCGGCGTCATGCTCAACCTCGCGATTTGGTTCGGCCTGCACGTGTGGTTGCCGGCGGCGGGCGGTGTCGATGCCTTCGCGGTCGTGCTCACCGCGGCGGCGTTTGCGCTGTTGCAGTGGGCGAAATGGGACATTGTCCCTGTCGTCCTGGCGGCCGGGGCCGCGGGGTTGGCTTGGAGTTTCGTCTGAGCTGCGAAATTCAGAATCGAGAATTCAGAAGCCAAGAAGCCATGAATTAGGCTTGGGCAGGTCTAACGGCAGTTCCTGATGTGGGCGGTACTCGTCGAAGCTTGGCAGATCGAAAATCTCACGCAGAGGCGCAGAGACGCGGAGGGGAAGTCAGAACCCATGAACCGTGAGTTCCTGGCTTCAGGATTTACACCTTCAGGCGATGCCGAAGAATTTCTGGATGCGTTGCAGCGACGCGACGAGCACGTCGATTTCCTCGGGAGTATTGTAGAGGTAGAAGCTGGCGCGGGTGGTGCTGGCGAGGCCGAGCTTGCGCATGAGGGGCTGGTTGCAGTGGTGGCCGCCGCGCAAGGCGAGGCCGTCCTCGTCGGCGAAGGTCACGACGTCGTGCGCGTGCACATCGGCGAAGGCAAAGCTCACCAAGCCGCTGCGCTCGCCGGTGGGGCCGAGGAGGCGAATGCCCGGCAACTCGGCGAGGCGGGCGTAGGCTAGTTGGACGAGCTCGTGATCGTGCTGCGCGATCGCGTCGCGACCGACCTCATCAAGGTAATCACAGGCGGCGCCAAGGGCGATGGCATCGGCGACGTTGGGCGTGCCCGCTTCGAAGCGTTCGGGTGAGGGTTTGAAGGTGGCGTTCTCGTAGTGCACCGTGGCGACCATGCCGCCGCCGGTCTCGTCGGGCGCCAGTTTGTCGAGCAGGGCGCGGCGGCCGTAGAGCACACCAATGCCCGTCGGGCCGCACATCTTGTGGCCGGAGAAGGCCAGGAAGTCACAGTCGAGATCGCGGACGTCGAGGGGCATGTGGCCAATGGACTGTGCGGCGTCGATCACCGTGACGGCGCCGACGGCGCGGGCGCGGCGGCACAGCTCCTTGGCGGGGTTGATCGTGCCGAGCGTGTTGGACACGTGCGTGAACGCGAACATCTTCACCTCCGGGGTGAGGAGTTGGTCGAGCGCCGCGAGATCGAGGCCGCCCTCCGCGTTCTCGCCGCGGACGGGCACGAATTTCAACGTGGCGCCGCTGGCCTTGGCCGCCTGCTGCCACGGGATGAGGTTGGAGTGATGCTCCATCTCGGTGGTGAGCACGACGTCGCCAGGCTTGAGGTGGGTGTGACCCCAGCTGCGGGCGACGGTGTTGATGCTCTCGGTCGTGCCGCGGGTGAAGATGATCTCGGCGGGATCAGCGGCATGGATGAATCGGGCCACCCGGGCGCGGGCGCCCTCGTAGGCGTCGGTGGCGCGCATCGAGAGCGCGTGCAGGCCGCGGTGGACGTTGCTGTTGTCGCGCTCGTAGTAATGCACGAGGGCAT
>JBMSWZ010000077.1:0-6725 GCA_049425105.1 Cephaloticoccus sp. | reverse complement strand
AAAACGGGGGCCGTCGGCGCGGGGCTGCAAGTCGACATCCGCGGCACAAAGTTCAATTTGCATCTGGTCAAACCGCCCTTCGTCGAGCTAAGGAAAACGGCATGAGTAACGTCCCCGCCGAACTACGCTACGCCAAGTCCCACGAGTGGTTGAAACTGGAGGCTGACGGCACGGCGACGATCGGGATTTCGGACTATGCGCAAAGCTCCCTCGGCGACATCACCTTCGTGCAACTGCCGGCGGTCGGTGCCGGGTTTGCGGCAGGCGAGGGCTTTGGGGTGGTCGAATCAGTCAAGGCAGCGTCCGACATCTATGCTCCGGTCGCGGGCACAGTCACCGCGGTCAACAGCGCCTTGGATGCGACTCCCGAAGTCGTCAATCAGGACCCCTATGGCGCCGGCTGGCTGATCAAGGTCAAGGTCGCCATCCCCGCCGACGCCGACGCCCTGCTCGATGCGGCCGGCTACAGCCAGGAAATCGCCTGACGCCGCGGACCGGCCGGGAGGTTTTGAAAAAATTCTGTCCCGGGGTTTGCTTCCCGCCCCGCGGCGCGGCAATGCTGGCGTCGTCATCCTCGCCATGCGCCGCAACCTCTTCCTCCTTTTCGTCGTCGGCAGTGTTCTTTTCGCAGGTTGCAAGCCCACGGCGCCCGCCGCCGGTCCGGGGCGCGGTGCAAGTTCCTCGCAAGTGGTCGAGGTGACGCCACTGCTGCGCCGTGACCTGGCGGAGACGATCAACCTGGTCGGGTCCCTCCAGCCCAACGAGTCGGCGGAGATTCGGGCGGAAATCAGCGGGATGGTGCGCAGCATCAGTTTCGAAGAAGGGCGCCGGGTGCAGGCGGGCGAGGTCCTGCTGAAGATTGATGATGCCGAACTGCGGGCGCAACTTGAGCAGGTCGCCGCCCGCTTCAAACTTGCCGAGCTGAACGTAGCCCGCAGCGAGAACCTCAGCCAGACCCGCACGATTCCCCAGTCGGAATACGACCGGGCGAGGTCCGAGTTTGCCGCCGTCAAGGCGGAGATGGAGCTGCTCCGGCTGCGGCTCGACAAGACCGAGGTCAAGGCGCCGTTTGCCGGCGTGGTCGGGGCGCGCTCAATTTCGGCGGGCGACTACGTCACGACCTCGACGGTCATCACCCGGATCGACGACCTGAGCCACCTCAAGGTGACGTTTTCCGTGCCGGAGCGTTACCTCGCGAAAGTGCGTCCCGGAACCCAGGTGCGCGTGACCACTCGCGGCACGGGTGAGAGCCACACGATCGAGGGCGAAGTCTATTTCGTCAGCTCCAACATTGATCGCACCATTCGCGCCTCCGAGGTGAAGGCGCTCCTGCAACCCTCGGATGTGGTCCTGCGTCCGGGCATGTTTGCCAATGTGGAACTGGTCTTGGATGTCCGCTCGCAGGTCCTTAGCGTGCCGGAGGCCGCGATCCTCGCGGACGCCCGCGGCGTCCAAATCGTGGTCGTGGCGGAGCAGGAAGGGAAGAAGGTGGCCCGTTACGTGCCGGTCGCGACGGGGCTCCGGGCCCGGGGTCTCGTGGAAGTGGCGCCGGCCTCGGGGTCCGAATTGACGGACGGGATGCCGGTGGTGGCTTCCGGCGTGGGTGCCATCGTCCTGTTCCCCGGCATGGAGTTGTCGCCCAAGCCGCTGCGCGAGTCGTTCCGTCAACCCTGACCCGGCGCCCCCATGCTGCTTTCCGACGTCTCCATCAAGCGCCCGGTGGTTTGCATCGTGCTCGCCCTGATCATCGTGATCGTGGGCAGCCTCTCGTTCACCAAGCTGCCGGTGCGGGAGTATCCGGACATTGAATCGCCGGTCGTTTCGGTGAGTGCCGGCTATCCGGGCGCGGCGGCGGAGGTGGTCGAGACGCAGATCACCGACCCGATCGAGGAGGAACTCTCCACCATCGACGGCGTGCGGTTGATGAGTTCATCGTCCCGTTCGGGCGGCGCGAACATCTCGCTGGAATTTGACCTGCGGCGCGACACGGACGAGGCGGCCAACGATGTCCGCGACAAGGTGGGCCGCGTCACCGACCGCCTGCCGCCGGAGGTCGATCCGCCGGAAGTCGAGAAGGCGGACTCGGACTCCGATCCGGTGATGACCATTTCGATGAACTCGGACCGGTTCACCCGCCTGGAGTTGGCGGAGATCGCCGATCGCAGTGTCTCGCAGCGGCTGCAAACCGTGCCGGGGGTGTCCCGCGTGGCGTTGCGCGGCCCGCAGTTCGCGATGCGCCTGTGGGTGGATGCCGACCGGCTCGCCGCCTACAATTTGACCGTGGCCGACGTGGAGCGGGCGTTGCGCCAGCAGAATGTCGACGTGCCCAGCGGCCGGATCGAGTCGTTGACGCGGGAGTTTGGCATGCGGCTCGAGGGGCGGATGAACAACGTCGTCGACTACGAGAACCTCGTGCTCGCGACGCGGGGTGACACGCAGGTGAAGTTCTCCGACATCGGCCGGGTGGAACTCGGCTCCAATGACTACCGGATTCAGGCCTTGTATAACGGCCGCACCACCATCGGCCTGCAGGTTCAAAAGCAGTCCAAGGCGAACCTCCTGGAGGTGGCCGGCGAGGTGAAGGCGCTTCTGCCCGAGATCCGGCGCAACCTGCCGGACGGCGTAAATCTCGAGATTGCCTACGACACCAGCACGTTCGTGGAGCGATCGGTGGACGAGGTTTACCACAGCCTCTACATCGCCTGTGCGCTGGTGGTGCTGACGATCTTCGCCTTCCTCCGGGATTGGCGCGCCACGGTGGTGCCCTTGCTGGCCATCCCGGTGTCGATCATCGGCTCATTCGCCGTCATGCAGTGGATGGGTTTCAGCGTCAACCTGCTGACCCTGCTCGGACTCGTGCTCGCCGTGGGTCTGGTGGTGGACGACGCCATTGTGATGTTGGAAAACATCTACCGGCGCATTGAGGACGGCGAGAATCCGATCCACGCGGCGATCTTTGGCGCCCGGCAGATGGCTTTTGCCGTGATCTCGACCACGCTGACCCTCGTGGCGGTCTTTCTGCCCGTGGCGTTCCAGTCCGGCCGCACCGGGCGCCTGTTCTACGAGTTTGGCCTGACCCTGGCCATCGCGGTGGTCGTCTCGAGTGCCATCGCCCTGACCCTCACGCCCATGCTGTGCTCGCGGATCCTCGCGACGCGCCGCGACCCCGACGGGCAGCTTCACCACGGCTGGTTCTACCGCGTCACGGAACCGCTGTTCGAGCGCATCAACCGCGTTTTTGCCGGCATGCTGCGCTGGGCCTTCGCGCATCGCTGGCTGGTGTTGGGCGCCTGCGCCTGCTTCGCGGTCGGCGGGCCGTGGTTCTACACGCAGCTGCAGCGCGAACTCACCCCGCAGGAGGATCGCGGCATCTTCCGCGTGATCCTGAATTTCCCCCTGGGCTCGACCCCGGAATACGCCGCGTCCTATGCGGCCGACGCCGAGGAGGTGCTGCTCAACACGCCCGAGGTGGAGCGGATGTTTCGCATCACCGGCTTTGGCGGCAGTGGCTCGCGCGGGTTCATGTTTGTGACCCTCAAGCCGTGGGAAGAGCGCACCCGCAGCACCCAGGAGGTGTTGGCGGCCCTGCGCAAACCCTTCCGCGACAATCCCGGCGGCATGTTCATTGCCGCGCCCATCCGGCCCTTGGGCGGACGACGCAGCAGCTCCGGCGGGGTGCAGATGGAGTTGCAGGGGCCGGAGTTCCCCGAACTGCAGCGCATCGCCGCCCAATTTGTGCAGGCGCTGCAGGGTAACGCAGTGCTCGGTCAGGCGCGGGCTGATCCCCAGCCGAACAACCCGCAGCTGCGCGTGGTCGTGGACCGGGCGCGGGCGGCCGACTTGAACGTGCCCGTGTTGGATGTGGCGACGACGCTCGAGTCACTCTTTGGCGGCCGCCGCGTGACCAAGTTCCGCCGGGGGGCGGACGAGTATGATGTCACCGTGCAGGTGGAGGAGGCGAACCGCGCCACGCCCTCGGACCTCGGTCGCGTCTATGTGCGCGCGACCACGGGCACCTTGGTGCAATTGAGCAACCTGGTGGACTACGCCGAGGAAACCGTGCCGGAATCCTACTCCCATCTCGACCGCCAGCGCTCGATCACATTGAGCGCCCAGCTCGCGGACGGCCGCACGCAGGGCGACGGGGTCGCCGAACTGGAGCGCATCGCCGAAGGGCTTCTGCCCGACAACTACGGCTACACCTGGGGGGGCGAGACCCGCGAGTTCGTCGAAAGCTCGTCGGATGCGCTGGTGCTGTTCGGCCTCGCGCTGCTGTTCACGTTTTTGATCTTGGCGGCGCAATTCGAGTCGTGGATTCACCCGATCACGATTTTCACGGGCGTGGTGCTGGCGCTCGCCGGCGGTGTCACGGTGCTCTACGCGTCCCGGCTCTGGGGCCCGGGCCTGACCGACAACCTGTTTTCGCGTTTCGGCCTCATCATGCTGATCGGCCTCGTGGCGAAGAACGGTATCCTGATCGTGGAGTTTGCGAACCAGCTGCGCATCAGAGGCCGGGACGCCGCCCAGGCGGCGTTCGAAGCGGCCACGCTGCGGTTCCGGCCGATCCTGATGACGGCGATCTCGACGATTTTCGGCGCGGTGCCGCTGATGTTGGCGAGCGGCCCGGGCGCGGAGACGCGCAACCCGATGGGCCTCGTGATAGTGGGCGGCCTGACCATCGCCACTTTCCTGACCTTGTTCACGATCCCGATCTTTTACGTCTTGATGGACCGGCTGGTGATGAAGGTCACCGGCAAGTCGAGTGCGCACGGATTGATCCGAGCCGACGAGATCGACCGGGAGACCCGGCAACTGGAGTCCTCGGTCTGACGTTTCGGGTTAAAAACCGAGGGCCTCGACGGCGATGTTGAAGCCGAAGTTGCTCTCGCGCCGCGGGCCGTCGTAGACGGAGACGTAGTAGCGCACGGCCCAGGTGTTGCCTAGGTTCTGCCGCAGGCCGAAGGCCTGCTCGTTGAACCGCTTCCGCCGGGTGTCGTAGTGCAGCTTCGTCAGGACGGCGAGCGACTCGTTGAGACGTTGTTCGTAGGCGAGGATATACTCGTCGATTTCCTGCCGCAGGAAATGGCTGGAGAAGCGCATCGCCCAGGCATCGCCGTCCCGAATGGTCAGGCCGGTGTTGAATTCCTGCAGCGTCAGGTCGGCCACGGTGGTGCGCTGATAGAAGTCGAACTGCAGCCACGGCGACGGCGTGAAAGCGAGGAAGGCGTGCAGGTCCGAGCTGCGGCGCTGGCCGGGGAGCCGGTCGAAACGGAAATCATTCGCCAGATTGAGCACGAGCAGGTCGCGCGAGCCGTAGGTGGCGTCCCGGGTCTGCCAGGTATTGTTGAGTCCAACCCGGAGGACGTGGTGCGGATCGAGGTCGTCGATGCTGCGAATGTCGCCGAGCCCGATCACCGGTAGGTAAGTGCCGAAGGTCTGTTCATCAATTGCCGGAATCCAGGCCCGGCCCTTCTCGGCGCCCGGCACGTAGCGATAGGAGGCCACCGGGGTGAGCAAATGGCGGATGCCATCGATCTTCCAAACGGGGTTTTGGTAGTCCCAGGTTTTCGCGGCCCGCAGTTCCGCGTCGAAGCCGAATTCGCCCAGCATGCGGGTGTAGGTGTCGCGACCACCGGTGGCGCGGGCGTAGTGGGTGGCGCGGGCGCCGACGATCGGGGTGAAGCTAAACCAATCCGCGCGGGCGAGCGGTCGCGTGACGGCCGCGTAAGCGTCGAGCCGGTCACTGCGCATGACACCGCCTCCGCCGGGCGGCTCTTCGCGCAGGGCGGCAGCGCCCGCGGACACGCGGGCGAAGAATCCGCCGCCGATGGACGTGGCGGGCAGTGAAAATTGCACTTCGGGCAGGCGTTCCTGCACGGGCTGGAAGTCATTCGGCCGGAAACGGCTGAATAGGTTCACGAAATACCGGTCGGCCGCGTGGACGGCTTGGAGGTAATTGTCGGGCTCTTGCACCCCGAAGAATTCATCGGGCCGGAAATCACGAAGGATTTCCGAGTCGGACCAGTAGTTGAGCTGGCCGGTAAGGCTGAGGCGCGGGGTGAGGTCCTGTGCGTGCCACCACTGCAGGTAGCCGCGATTTTCGGGCACGGGTCGGCCGATGACATCCGTGAGCTTGTCGCCATGGTCGTTGATGAAACCGGATTTCAGGTCGCCGGCCGCCTCGCGTCCGTCGCGCGCACGCTCGTAGTGGGCGGTGGGGCCTACCATGAAGCCGCGCTGCGTGTAGGCCCCGAGGCTGGCGCCAACCTTGGTGGCGGTCCCGACGGGCACGTTCACGCCGGATTCCACAAAGGCACCCAGTGAGGCGCGGTAGCCGGCGGTAAAGGAGAGGTACGAGACAAGCGGGAGGTTGAGTTTGTAGGTGAACTTGGGGACAGCGACCGGTTGGAGCCGGCCGACGCCGATCCGGGCGTTTGCCGCGACCAACTCCTCGCCGCGCACGTAGGTGAGGGGATCAGCTATCACCGTGGGCTGCCAGGGACCGGGCTCGCGCACGCTCAGGACGGCGTCGTAGACGGTGACCTCGGTGGCAGTGCCCTCGGCGCGGCGCCCGGAGACGAAGTAGGGGAAACGTCCGAGGCGGACGCGGTCGGCCGTAAACGTGCCTTTGCCCCGGTGGTAGGTCAGCCGGTCGGCGAGGATGCGTTCGGAGCCGCGCGTGAGGCTGACGTGGCCCGTGGCCACGGCCTCGCCGGAGGCGTAGC
>JBMSWZ010000076.1:0-6795 GCA_049425105.1 Cephaloticoccus sp. | reverse complement strand
AGCTCGTCGTGCAGCTGCGGGTCGTTGATGAGCTTGCCGAGCGTGCCCTCGCCGCGATTCAGCTTCGCGGTGATGTCCTGCAGGTTGGTCATGACCTCGTCGATTTTCGTGCTGTTTTCGCTCAGGAGGGTGTCGAGCCGCTGGAAAAGCCCGGGCTGGTCGGCGTCGCCTTGGAAGACTTCACCGATCGAACCGAGCGTGCCCTCGAGTTTGCCGCCGAGTTCGCCGAGCTGGGTCATGATGGTGTTGAGGTCGGCGGAGGCGCGGGTGGGAATTTCGGCACCCGGGGCCAGCGCGGGTGCGCCGGGCGAGCCGAGGTCGATGGCGATGTAGTTGGTTCCGAGCAGGCCGGCGGAGGCGATGGTGGCCTGGGCGTCCGAGGCGATTTCGATGCGCTTGTCGATGCGGAGCACGGCCTCGGCGCGGCGGCCGGCAAGGCGCGTGGTTTCGACGGCGCCGATGCGCACGCCGGCCATGCGGATGTCGTCACCGGCCTTGATCTCCTTGAGGTTGTCGAAGCCGGCGATCAAGGTGTAGCCGGTCTTCTTGAGGCTCGAGGTGTTGCCGAGCGTCTCGTAGGTCACCCAGATGAGAGCGACACCGAGCAGGAAAAACAGCCCGACGCGGGCGGTGTGGTGCAGGTTGTTCATGGTCAGGTCTCCAGTTTCTTAAAGCGGGGCTGCTGCAGGTCGATGCAGGGATTGAGGAAGTCCTTCACGCGCGGGTCGGTGGAGCCCTTCAGTTCGTCGGGGGTGGCGATGGTGATGAGCTCGCCGCCCATGAGGATGCCGACCCGGTCGGCGATGTTGAGGGCTAGGTCGCGGTCGTGGGAAACGACGATGGAAGTCACATGATACTCGTCCTTCAGGCTGGCGATAATCTCGCTGATCGTCGCGGCCATTACGGGGTCGAGTTCGGAGGTCGGCTCGTCGTAGAGCAGGAGTTGCGGCTCCATCACGAGCGCACGGGCGATGGCCACGCGCTTGCGCATGCCGCCCGAGAGTTCGGAGGGGAATTTGCCGGCGGCGTTTTCCAGGGAAAGAATCTGCAGCGCGTGCATGACCTTCTCGCGGATCTCACCCTCATTGCCGAGGCGGTGTTCGCGCAGGTAGAGGGCGAGGTTGTCGTAGACGGAGAGGGAGTTGAACAGCGCTCCGGCTTGGAAAACCAGCGCCATGCGCACGTCCTCGCGCGTCTCGGGATCGGCGGCGTCCTGGTTGCCCAGGCAAACCTGCCCGGCCGACGGGGCCTCGAGGCCGACGATGTGTTTCAGGAGGACGCTCTTGCCGGAGCCGCTGGGGCCCATGAGCACGAAAATTTCTCCCGGTTCGATCTGCAGGGTGATATTTTTCAGCACCACGTGATCACCAAACTGCTTGCTCACGCCATGGAGTGACACGCCGACGGCCGGGCTTTCCTCGGCGGTGAAGGGATTGCGGGTGGAGCTGGAGGACATGTCAGAGCAGGGCCTTGGTGACGAAGTAGTCGAGGACCAGGATCAGGATAAGCGAGACGACCACGGCCTTGGTGACCGAGGCGCCGATCTCGCGCGGGCCGCCGCGGGTGCGCAACCCAATGTCGCAGGAGACGAGCACGACGACGAAGCCGAAGATTTCGGCCTTGATGATGCCGTCCCTGACGTCCTTGAACTCGGTGTAGCGTCGCAGGGTCTCAAAGTATTTCTCCGGGGGCAGGGCGATGAAGTCGACATACTGGCAGATCAGCGCGCCGCCGAACCAGCCCACGAGGTTGGCGATGACCGCCAGCACGGGCATCATCACCAGCACCGCGGCGAGGCGGGGCAGGACGAGGATGCGTTCCGGCGGGATATTCATCGTGAGGAGCGCGTCGACCTCCTGGTAGACCTTCATCGACGCCAGCTCGGCGGCGATGGCCGAGCCCACGCGGCCCGCGACAAGGACAGCGACCATGACCGGCCCGAGTTCGCGCGCCATCGACAGGCCCACGAGCGAGCCGATGAACTCCTTGGCGCCGAAATTCGACATGCTGTAGCCGCTCTGCAGCGCGAGCACGCCGCCGATGAAGAAGCTGAGAATGGCGACGATGGGCAGCGTGGTGTAGCCGATGAGGTAGCACTGCTCCATGAAGCGCTTGGATTGGCGCGGCAGGCTGCCGGCATGGCGCGCCGAGTTCACCAGCAGGAGAACGGTGCTGCCAAAGCCTTCCAAGATTGCGTTGAGGTGCTTCATGTCACGGGGCGTGCGGTGTCGAGGTCACCTTGCTTGAAACGGGGGAAAAATCGAACAGGAACGGGCGCCATTTTTTCCCGGCGGGCTTGCGGAAACCAATCACGCCCCGGAGCAGGTCCACCCGGGAACCGCGGTCGTCGCGGGCCGAGCGAAGCACGGGGCCGAGGAAATGAAACTCCCGCTCTTCGCCGGTGCGCCGCCAGGTGACGGCCCGCCAGAGCAGGGAATGGCGCACGTCGTCCGGCGTCCGCTGGTCGTAGCGGTAGAGTGCAAAGAGCGGTTCATAGAGCACGCGCACCTTCTCATTCGACGGGAAGAACACGCCGAGCGGACTGGGGAACTGACCCTGGCGGCGGCCGGCGCCGTTGTCCCAGGCGCTGAAGAGCGGCCAGAAATGGGTTTTGTGCGCCGCGGGCAGCGCGGGGTTCACGGCGCTGCGTTGTTCGTGAGACCAGTAGATGAACCAAAGGAATTGCTGCTTGGTGTGGTCGAGCCCCTCGGCCGTCCATTTCTCCTGCCGGATAAGCGGCCAGATGAACCACTGCTTGTCCGTGCCTTTGTGGATCGAGTGGGTGTAGAACGGCGCCCAGCGGTTGACGTAGTGTTCGTCGCCGCGGCCTTGAACCAAGAGCGGCCAAAAGTAGCGGTTTTCGCGGTAGGCGACTGGCTGGGTCTGGCGGGTGTAACCGAAGAAGGGCCAGAGGAATTTCTCGCTGATGGCTCCCGGGCGTTGCTCCCGGGTGTAGAACGGCAGGAAACCCTGCAGCACCGTCGGCTCCGCTGCGCCGAGGCGCAGCTCGTTTTTGTAGATCAGTGGCCAGAGGTAATACTGCTTGCGGTAGGCCCCGGGCTTCGCGGCGTAGCCGAACAACGGCCAGACGGCGAATCCCTCATGGCCGTTGCCGGTGCTCCGGCGAATGAAAGGCCAGGGGGTCGAGGTCGTCGTGACGCCGCCTTTCTCCGTGCGGAACCACAGCGGCCAGACCGCCCAGTCTAGCCGGTCGTAGCCGAAGCGGTTTTTGACGGCGCCCGCGACGGGGAAGAAAGCGTGATAACTCGTTTCGGGCGCGCCGGTGTCGCGGGAATACCAGAACGGCCAGACGTCGAACTTCTTTGGTGTGATATCCACCCGGCCATCCAACGCCCGCGAGTGGTTGATGAGATTGAACACCGTCCATTCCTCTACGGTGTCGTCGCGCCGCCAGGAAAAGATCGGATAGAGAAAAGTGCGGTCCTCGCGTCCGGTGGCGTCCTGGCGCAGCAGCCAGAGCGGCCGCAGGCCCTCGTAGTGCACGCCGTCGGGAGTGTCCCGGGCGAAGAGCAACGGCCCGGCGACCTGGCGCTCCGTCACGGTGCCGGAGGCGGGATCAATCTGCTCGACGAGAAACGGCCAGACGTTGTTCTCCGCGCGCGCTCCCGCCAGGCTCGCGCATATCGCGAGTGTAGACATAAGGGTCCTGAGGCTGAGGCGCTTGGTCATGCGAAACGCTGTTCTGACAGGTCACTGGCCATTTGTTACCGCTATTCTCCACGGCCTGTCGATAGTTCTACGGTCAAGGCCGCGATCCATGACACGGTCCGCCTTCAAATCTGCACCGTGACCCCCGGAGCCGGCGCGGAAAACTCCGCCTCGCTGATCCCGGCGGCGGCGTGGGCGGCGGCGAGGGCGGAGAGCGGTGCCTCGCGGCCCTCGTCGGTCAATTGAAAGGTGCCCCAATGCATGCCGAGGCCGCGGCGTGCTCCCAGATCCTGGTAGATGCGCACCGCCTCCGCCGGGTTGCAGTGTTGCGGCGCCATGAACCAGCGCGGTTCGTAGGCCCCGATGGGGATCAGGGCGAGATCCGGGGCGCCGAGCCGGTGGCCAATCTCGCGGAAAAAGGTGTCGTCGTAGCCCGTATCCCCGGTGAAGACGATGCGGCGATCGCCATGCGCGAGGTGGAACCCGCCCCAGAGCCGGCCGTTGCGTGCGCCGCTCAGGCGGTTGCTCCAATGCCGCGCCGGGGTGAGGGTGACCGCGGCGCCCTGGGTGGTGCGGTGAGGCTGCCACCAGTCCAGTTCGACGATCCGAGCCGCCGCGAATCCGGCCCGCCGCAGCAGCGGCCCGTTCCCGAGCGGGGTGATGGCCAAGGGGGTGTCGCGTCGCGCCAAGGCCCGCAGCGTCGGCAGGTCGCAATGGTCGTAGTGATCGTGGCTGAGGAGGACGAGGTCGATCCGGGGCAGGTCGGCCCAGGCGATACCCGGCGCGTGCACCCGGCGCGGCCCCAGCCGGCCGAGTGGTCCGGCGCAGGGGCTGTAGACGGGGTCCGTGAGGATCGTGAGGTCCGCCCAGCGCAGCAGGAAGGTCGCGTGATTGATCGTGGTGCAGTCCACCACCGTCCCGCCGGGGTGGGGCGCGAGGGGTGGCGGGGAGAAATCGATATTTGCCGGCCATGCGGTCGGCCGGCTGGTGCGGCGCCAACGCATGACGTCGCCCCAGGTGCGGTTGATGTGGCCGCGCGGATTGAAGAAACGCCGGCCGTCGCAATGGTCGGAAATGGGGTAGGACGCGGCGCGGGCCATGGCGGGGCGTAGCGTGCACAGGGTTTCCGATTTGCCAATCGTGGCGCGGGGTTTTGTCTGCCGCCATGCGCATCACCGGAGGTCAGGCCCGCGGCATCCCCTTGGTCGCCCCCAAGGGCAACGCGGTGCGGCCGGCCACTGACGGCTTGCGCCAAGCGGTGTTCTCCAGCATCGGCCATCGCGTGCCGGGGGCGCGGTTCCTTGACCTGTTTGCCGGCAGCGGCGCCTACGGGCTTGAGGCCCTGAGCCGCGGTGCGGTTGGGGGCGTGTGGGTGGAGAAAAACCGACAGGCGGTGGATTGCATCCGCCGCAATCTCACCGGGGTGGTGAAGAGCTTGGGTTCCGGCCCGCCGGACACAACGGTGGTCAGCGCGGATGCGGTTTCCGCTCCGTGGCCGTTTACCGATGCCGGCCCCGACTTGGTTTTCGTTGATCCACCCTACGAGCTCATCACGGAAGTCGCACCGAAGCTATTTGTGCGGCTTGGTGAATTGCTCGCGAACCATCCGGATCCGCTGGTCGTGTTCGAGATGCCCGGCGAAATCGAACTGACGCCGCCCGGCTGGACCTGCGCCAAGCGCCTGGGCAAGGGGGCCCATCAGCCGTCGGTGGGCCTGTTTTTGCGCGCGGCTACATGAGTCCGCGGCGGGCCTTGGTTATCGCCAAGGCGGCGACGACGGCGGTTTCGAGCCGCAGCACGCGGGTGCCCAAATGGGCAAGCGTAAAGCCCCTTGCCCGCAACGCATCGCGTTCCGCCGGTGACCACCCGCGCTCGGGACCGAAGGCGAGCACGAGGGGCCGGCCGGCCGGGCAGGGGGCGGCGCTCAGCGCGGCGGAAGACTCGTAGTTGTCGAGGGCCAGCCGCGTGGCGTCGGCGGGCAGATTTGCCAGGGTGGAGACCAGCGTTTCGCCGTGGGTCAGCGTCGGTAGATCGGTCGCAAAGGCCTGGGCGGTGCCGGCCTCAAGGTGCCGTTGCCATTCACCGGAGGACCATAAGGTGCTGTCGGCGTAGGAAGGCTCGGCGCGGTCGCAGCGCACGAAATGCAGGGTAGTAACGCCCAGAGCGGCCGCTTCCTGCAGGATCTTGCGCGCGGTTTGCGGACGCGGCAGCCCCAGCACCAAGGTGACGGGATCGACCGGCGGGGGCGGGGCTCCCGACCAGTTGAACGATAGCTCCAAGTGAGCCGAGCCGATGGCGACCACGGTTCCCTTGCCGCGCGGGCCGTTGATGAGGCCGGCGTCAAACGTGTCGCCGGGCTGACGGCGCAGCACCGTGAGCAAATGCACGGCGCGCGCGTCGTCGCGGGGGAGGGGGCGCTGCGTCTCGTCGGATTGAAACAGGATCAGGTTCACGCCGGGTTCAGATTGCGGATTGCAGCGGCGGTGTCGCGCCGTAATTTGCCGGCTGTGAGCATCGCGAATCAAACCCTGTCGGGCCATGGAGTATTCAAACGAGCCGGCGTGAAGGAAACCGCCGTGCTGCTGGCCGTGGCATGGCTGATTCCTTTTCTCGTGCACGTGCTGCCGTGGTCGGGAGCGCGGCCGCTGGGCGCGTATTTGCTGCCGATGTTCTGGGCCACGTTTGTCGGCGGGTATTTCTACGGACTGCGGGTCGGATTGCTCACGGGGCTGTTTGCACCCGCGGTCAATCTGGCCGTCACGGGCCTGCCCGCGCTGCAATTCCTGTCAGTGCTGGCCTTCGAACTTTCGGTCTTTGCGGTGGTGGCCTGGTTCCTCGTGCGCCGGGCGCCGGGCTTTTGGCTGACCGCGCCGTTGGGCTACGTCGTCGCGAAGACCGTATCCTCAACCGTGCAGTGGGTGGCCGGACCCTTTGGTGACTTGGGCGAGCCGCTGCTATTTTTCCTGGGCTCGTTGCAGGGCGGTTTGGCGGGACTCGCGGTCCTCGCAGTGATCAACGTGGCGCTGGCGCGATTTTTCCCGAAGGCCCCGGCAACGGGTGAACATGACGCCCCTGGCGTTTGAGGACATTGCCGCGCGGTTGAGCCGGTGGCGTTTTCCGGTGGGG
>JBMSWZ010000075.1:0-6801 GCA_049425105.1 Cephaloticoccus sp. | reverse complement strand
AAAAATCACCGGCGTGACGATCAGGATGTGAAGGAACGAGGAGATCATGCCGCCGACCACCGGGGCGGCGAGCGGGCGCATGACCTCGACGCCGGTGCGGTCGAGCCAGAAGATCGGCGTGAGCGAGGCCACGGTGGTGGCGACCGTCATGACCTTGGGCCGCAGCCGGAGCCGGGCCCCGGCCTTGATGGCGGCGATCAGATCGGAACGGGTGAACGCCGCGCCGACCTCGGCGCGGTTGTTGGGGATGGGCGCCTCCAGGGTAATGGCCATGACGACGGCGGTCTGGATGGCGGTGCCGAAGAGCGCGATGTAGCCGACCCAGACGGCCACGCTGAAATGGTAGCCGAGAATGGCCTGGAGGAATACGCCTCCGGTCAGCGCGAAGGGCACGGCGAGCAGCACGTGCGCCGCCTCGCCGACCGATTTGAAGGTCATGATCAACAGCACGAAAATGATCCCGATCACGGCGGGGAAAACGTAGAGCAGCGTGCGGCGGGCGCGGAGCTGGTTTTCATATTGGCCGGCGTATTCGATGGTCATGCCCGGTGCAAGGGTGACCTCGCGGGCGAGGCGGGCCTTGACCTCGTCGACGAACCCGCCGAGGTCGCGGCCGCTGACGTTGGCCTGCACAAACACTCGCAGGCGGCCGTTCTCGCTTGCGATCTCACTGGGGCCGACCACGCGCTTGATGTCCGCCACCTGATCCAGGCGAATCTTGGCGCCGGAAGGCGTGTTGATGGGGAGATCGCCCAGGCGCTCGATGTCGCCGCGGTCCGCCTGGTCCAGCCGCACGGAAAGCGGCCAGCGTTCACGGCCGCGCAGGGTGGTGCCGACGGTCATGCCGCCGATGCCGGTCTCGACGTAGCGGTAAACCTCGCGGACGCTGAGGCCATAGCGCGCGAGCGCCTCGCGGCGCACGGTGATTTCCAGGTAGGGTTTGCCCTGCACGCGCGACGCCGGTGGCGCCGCGCACGGTGTTGATCACCCGCTCGATTTCGAAGGCCTTGCGTTGCAGCGCGTCGAGGTCGTCCCCGAAGAGCTTTACGCCGACCTGCGCGCGGATGCCGGTGTTCGTCATCAGGATGCGGTTCTCGATGGGCTGGAGGAAGCCCGGCACGTAACCCGGGACCTGCATGAGTTTGGCGCTGAGGTCGGCGATGATCGACTCCTTGGTGGTGCCGGCGGGCCACGCGCTCTCGGGTTTCAACATGATCGTGGTCTCGATCATCTCAACTGGTGCCGGGTCGGTGGCGGTGTCGGCGCGGCCGAGCTTGCCGGCCACCGAGGCAACGGCGGGGTGCTCACTCATGACGCGGTCTTGCCACGCCATGATGCGCTTCACCTCGGGCAGCGAGGTCGATGGCAGCAGCACCGGCATGAACAGCAGCGAGCCCTCCTCCAGCGTGGGCATGAACTCCGAGCCGAATCCCTGGGCATGGCGGGCCACGGCGTCCGGCAGCCGGTCCGTGATCACGCGCGGCAGGCCGAAGGCGATGAGGCTGGCGGCCGCGAGCAGCCCGGCCGCGAGGCCGAGCACGGTCTTGCGGTGGTGGAGGGCCCACTTCAGCACGGGTTCGTAAACTTTGAGCAGGCCCTGCATGAGCCAGTTTTTGTCCTCGGGCTTGAAGGGCCCGCGCACGAGCAACGTGCAAAACACGGGCACGGCGGTGACCGCGAGCAGCACGGCGCCGATGAGGGCGAACGTCTTGGTGAAGGCGAGCGGGTGGAAGAGCTTTCCCTCCTGGCCGGTCAGCAGGAACACCGGGACGAAGGCGAGGATGATGACCAGCATCGAGAAGAACATCGGCCGGCCGACCTGGGTCGAAGCCCGCAGGGTGAGGTCAAAGATTTCCTTGGGCGTGAGGTGTAGGGCGGGATTTCCAGATCCCGCCTCGGGCGCACCGTTGGCGGCGGGGTGCGGAGACCCCTCCCTAGCTCGTTTTTCTGCCAATGCCCGTTCACAGTGCCGGATGACGTTTTCGGTCATGACAATGCCGGCGTCGACGAGCACGCCGACCGAGATGGCGATGCCCGTGAGCGACATGATGTGCGACGGGATGCCGAATCGGTCCATCAGGATGAACGAGATGAGGATCGAGGCCGGCAGCGGCAGCGTGACGATCAGGATGCTGCGGAAGTGGAACAGGAACAGGATGTGCGCGAGGGTCACGAGGATGATCTCCTCGGTGAGCGCGTGTTGCAGGGTCTTGATCGCGCGGTCGATCAGGTCGCTCCGGTCGTAGAACGACTTCACCGTGACCCCGTCGGGCAGGCCGGGGGCGAGCCGCGCGAGCCGCGCCTTCACGTCCTGGATGACGCGGTGGGCGTTCTCGCCGTAGCGCATGACCACGATGCCGCCGACGACCTCGCGGCCGTTGACGTCGAGCGCGCCGCGGCGGAAGTCGCCGCCCACCTGGATGGTCGCCACGTCGCGCAGGAGCAAGGGCGTGCCGCCGCGCGGGGCGACGACGATCGACTCGAGGTCGCCGGCGTTTTCGACGAGGCCGACGCCGCGAACGACATACTCCGCGCCGTTTTCCTCGAGCGTGCGGCCGCCGACGTTGAGATTACCCGCCGCGACGGCGTCCATGACCTGACCGAGCGTGACGTCGTATTGCTGCAGCTTGAGCGCCGAGATTTCGACCTGCCACTGCCGGACAAAGCCGCCAACGCTGGCGACCTCGGCCACGCCGGGGACGGAGGCCAGTTCGTAGCGCAAGTAGGTTTCCTGCAAAGACCGAAGCGAGCCGAGGTCCTGCGTGCCGGAGGCGTCGTCGAGGTAGTATTGAAAAACCCAGCCCAGTCCCGTGGCGTCGGGACCCAGCCGGGCGATGACGCCCTCGGGGAGCAAGTCGCCGAGGGAGTTGAGCCGTTCCAACACGCGGGTGCGGGCAAAGTAGGGGTCGACCTTGTCCTCGAAGATGACGGTCAAAAACGAAAACCCGAACATCGACGCGGCGCGCACGGTGCGCACGCCGGCGAGGCCCTGCAGCGAGACGCTCAGCGGGTAGGTGATTTGGTCCTCGACTTCCTGAGGGCTGCGGCCGGCCCAGTCGGCGTAGACGATGACTTGGTTCTCCGAGAGGTCCGGGATCGCGTCGATGGGTACGCGTTTCAGTGCGACCACGCCCCAGGCGCAGATGGCGAGGAAGCCGGCGATGACGACGAACCGGTTGTGCAGGGACCAATGGATGAGGCGGTTGATCATGGCGCGGTCCTCATTCCAGCTCCTCGCCGCACTCGAGCATCATTTCGCCGAAGAACGGATTGCGCAGGAGGTCGTCCCGCGCGAGCCAGCGGCCGGTGCCGAGCACAGGGGTCATGGGGCATTGAAATACGTGCAGGCTCTCGCGGTGGTGCAGGTGCTCCTCGCGGGCGACGTCGGCCAGCGCGGTGCTGAACGGCTCGAAGGCGCGGCGCACGGTGCGCAGGTCGGGGCCGGAGACCAGCGTGCCCTTGAACTGGGCCAAGGGGCTGTGCGCGGTGTCGGGCTCGACTTGGAGATACGCGTTGAGCGCCGCCGTGAGCTCCGCGTGCTGCGCGACGTAGGCGGCGAGGTCGTCATTCGCCAGGGAGCGCGCGGCGTCGGCCGCCGCGAAGGCCAGGGTGCGCAGCGCGGCATAGGCGGTGTCACCGTGCTCCGGAATGCCGGCAGCGATCTTGGTGGGCGCGGGATTGGCGCCGTGATCGTGTCCGATCGCGGCGTGCGCCAACTCGGCCTGGCCGTCGAGGATAAGACCGCCGGAGGTCACCACCTCGTCGCCCGCCGCGAGGCCGGACCGCACCTCGGCTTGGGTGTCGCCGATTCGTCCCAACGTCACCGCCCGGAGGCCATAGGTGCGTTCGCCTTGGGCGACGAAGACCTCGGCCCGACCGCGGTGTTGCAGCACGGCGGTGCGCGGCACGAGCAGCACGGCGGGCGTTTCCTCCCGCACGAGGCCCGTGCCGGTTTGGCGATGCAGCAGGCGGCGCTCGGGATTCTCGAGAATGACGCGCACGCGGGCCGTGCGGGTCAGGGGATCGAGATTCGGATCAATGAAACTGATGGGCGCAGTGAGAACGGCTCCGGGCATCGACGGCAGGGCGATCTCCACTTCCTGGCCGACCTGCAACCATGCGAGGTCCGGTTCATAGGCATCGAACACGAACCACATGCGGGAGAAGTCGCCGATCTCGAACAGCCGGTCATTGAGGGCGACGTATTGGCCCTCATAGACGGCGCGAGTGACGATCGTGCCGGACATCGGCGCCCGCACGGTCACCATGGCGGTGGGTTCGAGCGTGGCCTCGAGGATGCGGATTTCCTCGTCGGTCAGACCGAGTTCGAGCAACCGCTCGCGGGCGGCGGCGCGGGCGGAGCTGGCGAAGGCGTCGCCGCCTTTCAGGTGCTCCACGTAGGTGCGCTGGGCCGTGAGCATTTCCGGCGAATAGATGGTCACGAGCGGTTCGCCGGCGCGCACCTCGGCGCCGACATAGTTGACGTGGAGTTTTTCGACCCGGCCGGGGACGCGCGCCGCGAGGATGCGGTGGCGCGTTTCGTCGTCGTCGATCGTGCCGTTGACGCGCAAGGTGCGCGCCAGCGGCCCGGTTGTGACGGTTGAGGTGGCCACGCCGGTCACCGCGGCCTGGGCCGGGGAAAGCGTGATGAGCCCGGGTTCGGCGGGGGCGGCGTCGGCGGGGGCGACGGCCGCAACCAGCGCCATGCCGCAAATGGTGCATTTCTCGCCGGGATGGTCGGCCTTGATCCACGGGTGCATCGGGCACTGGTAGACGGTGCCGGCGGCGGCGACGAAACCGGCGGAAAGGATGAAAAGCAGGAGAAGAAAGGGAAATGGTTTCATGGCTGATGAGCGAACGAAGACAGGAGAGAAATCTTACACACGGGTATGCCGGTCGTAAGACGGGGTGGGGGAACGCGCCGGTCGGGCGCGGACACACTGAGCCTGTCAGCTCAAATCAACCAACGGCACTGCACCACCCGGAGCGGGGGTGCGGTTGCGGCCAGGTCAACCGTCGGCGTGAAGGCTGGGCGGTCGGGGGCGGGCGCCACCAGCAGGGGCGCATAAAAAGCGGGCTGGGCGACCTTTTTCGGCGGCACGGCCTCGCGGCGCAGCTCGGCGCGCGCGGTGGCGACCGGGCGGTCCAGCAGGACCGTGGCGGTCGCGGGCGGCGGGGCGCACTCCGGCATGCCGCAGGCGCCGGCTTGCTCGCAGCAACAGCAGGCCTCGGCCGGCTCGACGGGCAGGTCCGCGGGCTGCACCCGCGCGAAGGCGGCCGTGCAGGCGACGAGGAGGAGCCAGACGAGGCGGGTCATGGCCTTAGCGATGCCCGAAATCGGCCGCGGGGCAAATCGAAATCCGGTCAGCGCACCGTGCGCACTTGCACGCTGTCGACGAGCCGGTCCTGGGAGAGGATGTCGGTCGCGACGATGAGTTTGTCGCCGGGGATGATGCGCCCGGCCTGCTTGAGGACGGTGATGGCATTCTCAATCGTGGCGGCGGGCTCGCTGGCAAAGGGCATGAGGAACGGCTCGACGGCGCGGAGCAGGCGCAGCTGGCGGAAGAGCGGCGCGTGCGGGGTGAAGGCGAGGATGGGCGAGTGCACGGGCCGCAACGCGGCCAAGCCGTGCGCCATGAAGCCGTGGCGGGTAAAGGTGAGAATCTTTGAGCACGGCAGCTGGTTGGCGAGGACGGCCGCGGAATGCAGCATCTTCATCCGGTCGCCGGTGAAGACCGCGACCTCCCGGATCTCGCCGTCGTCCTCGACCTCGATGCGGCGCGCGACCTTGTCGAGAATCTGGACGCACTCCAGCGGGTATTTCCCCACGGTGGTCTCGCCGGAAAGCATGACGCAGTCGGCAAGCTCGTAAACGGCGTTGGCCACGTCGGTGATTTCCGCGCGGGTGGGCATGGGCTGCGTGATCATCGACTCCAGCATGTGCGTGGCGACGATGACCGGCCGGCTGTTGGCGAGGCAGGCGCGCACGGCGCGGCGCTGGATGATGGGCAGCTCTTCGAAGGGGCACTCAATGCCGAGGTCGCCCCGCGCGACCATCACGCCGTCGGACGCGCGCACGATGTCCTCGAGGTGGGTGATGCCGGACTGGTCCTCGATCTTCGCGATGATGCGGGCCTTGGACTTGTGCTCGGCGAGGAAGGTGCGCAATTCCGCGATGTCGCCGGCAGTGCGGACGAACGACAGCGCCACGAAGTCCAGGCCCTCGGCGAGGCCGGCCAGGGTGTCGGCCCGGTCCTTGTCGGTGAGGGAGGGCAGGTTGACGGTCACGCCGGGGAGGTTGATGTGGCGGCGCGACTTGAGTTCGCCGGGGATGAGCACACGGCACCGGATGTGCGCATCGTGTTTTTCCAGCACCTCGAGGCGGATCAGCCCGTTGTCGACCAGCACGGGGTCGCCGACGCGGATGTCGTTGACGAGGTCGCGGTAGTTGACGTCGACGGAGCGGACTTCCTCGGCGTTTTCGCGGTCCGCGCCGGGCTTGACGGTGAAGTCGAAGATTTCGCCGGCCTTGAGCACGAGCGGGGTGGACACGTCGCCCGTGCGGATTTCGGGCCCCTTGATGTCCATCAAAATGGCGATGTCGCGGCCGACCCGCTCGCCCACCGCACGGATGCGGCGCATGATCGTGCGGGTCCACTCGTGATTGGCGTGCGCCATGTTCAGGCGGGCGATGTCGACGCCGGCGCGGATGAGTTTTTCCAGCATCTCCTCGCTCTCGGTGGCGGGGCCGACGGTGAAGATGATCTTGGTGCGGCGGAAATCGGATTTCATGGTCAGACG
>JBMSWZ010000074.1:0-6815 GCA_049425105.1 Cephaloticoccus sp. | reverse complement strand
GGCCCGGCTCGTGCTTCAGGATCCACGACGGATTCAACGCTTGGATGAGCACCAGGACCAGCAACGCCAGCCCGAGCCAGAACAACGGGAAGCGCAGCAATTTCGGCCACATGACCTCCCGGTCGTCGCGGTCGCCACGTTGCTTCGGCACATAGGTCCGCGGCAGCAACGCCGTGATCATGCCCGCCAGCGCAATACCCACCCCGACATACAGGGTCCAGACGCGCATCCCGCCCAACGCCCAAGGCAAAAACACGAGGTTCAGCCCGACCCACCAGGTCATCGCCACCTCCGCCCAGTGAATGGGCTGTCGCCGGATCTCGCCGGGGCCACCCCCGACCAATCCCCGCGGGGCCGATGAATTCCAGTTCCTCTTGAGCACCGGGCGTGAACATGCAGAACCCACCCAACCGATAAACCCAAAAATCAGCCGGCCGGTGCACCGTCACCCGCGCGCAATCGCCGCGGCCGCCGCGATTTTGCCACGATGCCATTGACATTGAAACTGAGTCTCATTGAGGTGTGGCCTCGCATGCCTGAGCGTCAGCCCAGTTCCCCGGTCGACCTTCCCCTCTGCCAGCTCCCCGCCGGCGGCAAGGGCCGGGTGCTCGCCCTGTTCGGCGATGCGCAATTTTGCCAGCGCGTGCGGGAAATGGGTTTCGGCGAAGCCGCCGTCATCACCAAGATCTCCGGCCAGGCCACCATCCTTTGCCAAGTGAACGGCACGCGCATCGCCTTGAGCCATGGCGCGGCCAGCCGCATTCGCGTCGAGCCGCTCGCGCGCTGAGGCCCGACCCATGGCCGGGCTGACGAAACTTTCCGATCTCGCCATCGGCACCGCCGCCGTGGTGCGCGAGTTGCCTGGGCAGGGCGCCGCGGTCGTCCGCCTGCGCGAAATGGGCCTGCTCGTCGGCACGCCGATCACCCTCGTGCGCGCCGCTCCGCTCGGCGATCCGCTGGAAATCAAGGTGCGCGGCTACCGCCTGACGCTGCGCAAGTCCGAGGCCGAGCACGTGCTCGTCGAGCCCACCGCCTGACCCCATGGCCCTGCCTGCGCACATCGCCCCGTCGGCCGCCGCCCCGGCCAATCGTCAGCCGGTCTTCGCCCTCGTCGGCAATCCCAACTGCGGCAAGAGCACCTTGTTCAACGCCCTCACGGGCCTGAAACAAAAGATCGGCAACTACCCCGGCGTCACCGTCGAGAAGAAGGTCGGCACCACGTGGTCGCAGCATGGCCAGCCGATGACCGTGATCGACCTGCCCGGCGCGTATTCGCTCGCCGCGCGCTCGCCGGATGAGGCCGTCACCCGCGACGTGCTCCTCGGCCGCCGCGCCGACACGCCCCAGCCGGATCGCATCCTCTGCATCGTCGACGCGACCAACCTCGAGCGCAACCTCTACCTCGTTCACCAGATCCTCGACCTCGGCCGGCCCGTCATCCTCGTGTTGAACATGATGGACGTGGCCCGCGAGTCCGGCCTGCGCCTCCGCACCGCGCGCCTCGAGCACGAACTCGGCATCCCAGTGATTCCCTGCGAGGCGGTGAACGGCAAGGGCCTCGTCGAGCTGCGCCTCGCCATGAGCCGCACCGACCTGCCGCTCTCGCGCCACGCGTGGGACATCCCCGCCGCCATCGCGCCCGCGGTGTCCGAGCTGCAGGCTTCGCTCACCGAGCACGGCGGCCGCACGCCGCTCGTGGCCCGCGCCGAGGCGCTTTTGTTACTCACCGCCCAGGATTCCGTGCGCGTCGCCGGCTCCAAGCCCCTGCCTCCGCGCACGGCCGAGATTCTCGCGCACTGGCAAAAGCGCTGGTCGGGCGAGGGGACCGACTGGGCCGGATCGCTCGTGACCTCGCGCTACGAGGCCATCGCCCGCCTCTGTGCCAAGACCATTGAGCAACAGCCGGTCACGGACGGCCCGAGCCGCAGTGATCGCATCGACGCCGTGGTCACGCACCCCGCGTGGGGCTGGCTCGTGCTCGGCGGCATCATGACGCTGCTGTTCCTCAGCATCTTCACCTTCGCCGAATACCCGATGAACTGGATCGACGGCCACGTCGCCGACCTGTCGGACTTCGTCAAGGCGCACATGGGCCCGGGCGACCTGCGCGACCTCATCACCGACGGCGCGATCGCCGGGGTGGGGGGCGTGATCATCTTCCTCCCGCAGATCCTCATTCTGTTTTTCTTTATCGGCCTGCTCGAGAGCACCGGCTACATGGCCCGCGCCGCGTTCATCATGGACCGGCTGATGAGCCGGGTCGGGCTCAACGGCAAATCGTTCATCCCGCTGCTCAGTTCCTACGCCTGCGCCATTCCCGGCATCATGGCGACGCGCACGATCGAAGATCACAAGGACCGCCTCGTCACGATCCTCGTCGCCCCGCTCATGAGCTGCTCCGCGCGCCTGCCGGTGTATCTGCTCATGATCGCCGCGCTCGTGCCGGGCGACCAGGTGCCGCTTCTCACCAAGGTCGGGCTCATGCTCCTGATGTATGCGCTCGGCACCTTTGGCGCGTTCGGCTTTGCGTGGCTCTTCAAGCGCACGCTCCTCAAGGGCGAGCCGCCGCTCATGATCATGGAGCTGCCGCCCTACCGCCTGCCGGCGCTCAAGGACGTGGTCCGCCACATGGCCGAGCGCGCGTGGCTCTTCCTCAAGCGCGCCGGCACCATTATTCTCGGCCTGTCCATCGTGCTCTGGTTTCTCGCCAGCTACCCCAAGGCCCCCGACGCCGCCACGCCCTCCGAGCAACTCGCGCAAAGTTTCGCCGGCCGCGCCGGCCACCTGATCGAGCCCGCGATCGAGCCGCTCGGTTTCAACTGGGAGATCGGCATCGGCCTCATCAGCTCCTTCGCCGCGCGCGAGGTCTTCGTCTCCACCATGGGCGTCGTGTTCAACACCGAGGACATCGACGAGGACACCACGCCGCTGCGCCACGCGCTCGGGGCCGCGACCTGGCCCGACGGCCGGCCGCTCTTCACGCCGCTGGTCTGCCTCACGCTCATGATCTTCTACGTCTTCGCCATGCAATGCATCGCGACCGTCGCCGTCGTGAAGCGCGAGACCAACTCCTGGCGCTGGCCGCTCTTTCAAATCGGCTACATGACTGGCACCGCGTGGCTTTTGTCGTTAGTGGTGTATCAGGCCGGGCGCGCGCTCGGCTTCTGACGCCATGACTCCGGAAATCCAGACCCTGCTCGCCCTGCTCGCCGTCGGCATCGCCGCCGTGTGGCTCGTGCGCCGCGCGTTTCGGAAAACCACCGGCTGCGGCGGCGACTGCGGCGCCGTCAGCCCCGCGATGAAAAAACTCCAGCGCCGCCTGCGGTCCTGACCGGCGCGACTCACGGTTCGGCCGGGCGCGCAAAGGTCAATGACCGCCGCACGCGCACGGTCACGGGCTCGCCGGCCTGCCGCGGCTCGCTGAAAGCCCACGCCGTCACCGCCTGGCAGGCGGCATAACCAAACGCCGGCTCGCTTGCGCTGACGATGCGCGGCAGACGCACCGCACCGGACCCATCGACGAAAAACTCGATCTCGGCTTCGCCGCCGGTCACGGCGTCAGCAAGTTGTGACGGGAAAATCGGCTTGGTTTGCTTCACCGTCACGAGCGCCTCATCCAAGTCCGACTCCGCTGGAAATTCCCCCGCCGCGCCGCCCAGCCGCAAACGCTTGAGGATCGCCGCGCCGGCATCTCTGATCGCGGCGTCACCCGACGTCGGATTGAAATCAATCCGCCGGGTCCGGCTGGTCCCCCACACCGCGGGTTCCGGTGGCCCCGCCGTCGCCGCGGCCAGGTCGATGAGCGCGTCCACCGCGAGGCGAAACGGTTCGGGTATTTCTTCCGACCACTGGCGGTTGACCCGTTTGCCATGCGCATCGATCGTGAGCTGCAACTCCACCACGCGCTGCTCGTTGGCCAGCAACTGCTCGAATGGATACACGATGCGCGGTTCATCCGTGGACAACTGCTCCACCGCGGCCACCCGACGCGGTTCCGCCGGCGGAATCCCGGGCAACGCTCCCGCAGCCCGAGGCGGCAGAAATCTCAGCTGCTGCTTGACCGTCTGCGCCTGCAACTGCCCGTCTTTGCGGGCGGGGATAAACAGCCATTGTGACACCGCCTGCAGGGCGGGTTTTTCGAAATCGGGGAGGGTGGACGATTCGATGCGAATATCACTGGGCCGCCCGTCGATCCCCACCGTGAATTCCAAAACCACCATGCCTTCAATGCCCGACGGCAACAGCGCCGCCGGATACAAGGCCGGGAAAAGGAACCGTGGCTGAGGCGGCGCGTCAGTTGCCAGAAACTCCGCCGAAAGCTCACGGGGCTTGCCTTCCAGACTAAATCGAAGCTGCTGCCGCACTGCGGTATTCACTTTGCGGCCGTTCTTCACCCCCGGCTCAAAAGTCCACTTCGCCACCGCCGCAATCGCCGGCTCCGAGAATACCGCGTGTGACGTTTCAATGACCCGGGCCCCGGTCGTCTTTCCGGTGGTGTCGATCACAAACTCAACCAGCACCTCGCCCTTCATGTCCAGAAACCGCGCAATTTGGGGGTATTGCGGCGGCACGCGAAACTTCGGGACCGGCGGTCGATCCTTCGCCTGCAACCCCATCACTCCTAAGCAGGCGAGCATTACCAGACAGGTGCCCATACGCCGCCATGCAGAAGTCATACCCTGAACATGAACGCCAACGGCTCAATCCCGACAAACGCAAATTTCCGCCGCCCGCCCGGTCTATGCCGCACTTTCGGATTCTCCGCCGACGCCGACTCTGCCTAGTCTCACCCCATGGAAGTGCTCATCCGCGAAACCCCCGACGCCGGCTGTATCCTAGGCGCCAAGATCATCGCCCGCGTCGTGCGTGAAAAGCCCGACGCCGTTCTCGGCCTCGCCACCGGGCGCACCCCCCTCCGGCTTTATCAGGAGCTCATCCGCCTGCACCGCGAGGAGGACCTCGATTTCTCGCGCGTCACCACCTTCAACCTCGACGAATACGTCGGCCTGCCCGGCACCCACGACCAGTCGTATCGCTGGTTCATGGACGAGCACCTGTTTCGGCACATCAACATCGATCGCACCCGCACCCATGTGCCCAACGGCACCGCCCCCGACCTGCACGCGGAGTGCCGCGGTTATGAACAACGCATCGCCGACGCCGGCGGCATCGACATCCAGCTCCTCGGCCTCGGCCGCAACGGCCACATCGGCTTCAATGAGCCCACCGGCTCCCTCCGTTCGCGCACGTGGATCAAGATCCTCTCCGAGCAGACCCTCCACGACAACAGCGAGGTCTTCGGCTCGCTCGAGGCCATGCCCAGGCATGCCATCACCATGGGCATCGGCACCATCCTGGAGGCGCGCCGCTGCCTGCTCCTCGCGTTCGGCCCCGCCAAGGTCCGCGCCGTCGAGCACATGATCGAGGGCCCGCTCGCCGCCATCTGCCCCGGCTCCGCTTTGCAGCAGCACCCGCGCGCCACCGTCATCCTCGACGAAAACTCCGCAGCCGGCCTCCGCTACGCCGACCACTACCGCTGGATCGACCAGCACAAGCTCTCCTGGCAGCGCCACCAGTAACCCCCTCCGCTTCGCCCCATGCCCCCGATTCCCTTTGGCTCGCTCCCCGACGGCACCGCCGTTGCCCGGCACACCCTGACCAACGCCGCCGGCGCCTCCGCCGACATCCTCACCTACGGCGGCATCATCACCGCCCTGCGCATGCCGGATCGAAACGGCCAACTCGCGGACGTCGTCCTCGGCTTCGACACCCTAGACGCCTACCTCGCCGGCCATCCGTATTTCGGCGCGATCATCGGCCGCATCGCCGGCCGCGTCACCGGCGGACAACTCCGCCTGCCCGACGGCACGCGCTCACTCGTCCTCAACGACGGCCCGAATCACCTGCACGGCGGGCTGGTCGGCTTCGACAAGCGCGTGTGGACGGTGCGCGAGGCGACTCCATCCTCGCTCGCGCTTTTCTACCACAGCCCCGACGGCGAGGAGGGTTATCCCGGCAACCTCGACGTCACGGTCACCTACACGCTGACCGACGCCAACGAACTCATCGTCGCCTCGTACGCCGAGAGCGACCGCGTCACGCCGCTCTCGCTGGCCCAGCACAGCTATTTCAACCTGGCGGGCGAGGGGAGTGGCGACGTGCGGGGACATGAGATCCAGATCTTGGCCGATGCTGTCGTCCCAACCGCCGATCCTGCCATGACCCTCTCGGGCCGGCTCACACCCGTCGCGGGCACCGGCAACGATTTCCGCGAACCCCGCCGTCTGGGCGATGCGCTGCCCGGCCTCTATAGCGCGCACGGCGAAAACTATTTCCTCCGCGCCAGCGCATGCGACCAACCCGCGGTCGTCGCCCGCGTGACCGAGCCCGGCTCCGGCCGCGCCCTCACCGTCTCCACCAACGACTGCGCCCTGCAGTTCTACACCGGCATGGCGCTCGACGGCACCCTCACGGGCAAGGCCGGCCGCGCCTACGGCCCGCATCACGGCCTGTGCCTGGAGTGCCAGGGCTACCCCGACGGCGCACACCGGCCCGAGCTGGGCGACACGCTCGTGCATCCCGGCGCGCCGCAGCGCCGCACCACCATCTACGCGTTTTCCGCCGCCTGACCATGCGCCGCTACGGCTCCGTGCTCCGGGTGCGTCCGGAGAAGTTCGAGGAATACAAACGCCTTCATGCCGCCGTGTGGCCGGGCGTGCTGGCCCGCCTCACCGCCAGTCACATTCATAACTACTCGATCTTCCACAAGGACGGCTGGCTCTTCAGCTACTTCGAGTATCACGGCAACGACTACG
>JBMSWZ010000073.1:0-6842 GCA_049425105.1 Cephaloticoccus sp. | reverse complement strand
CTCGCGGGGTCGGGGGCGTGGCGGTCGAGGTAAAGGATGTCGAGGGGTTCGACGCTGCGGTCGCGCAAGGGGCACGCGAGCATATCGGCAATGCGGATCACGGCCTGCACGTAGCCGGTGGTCCCTTCCCCGCCCGGCGGGCCCTTGCGCACGGGCCAGATGAGGATGACGCTGTATTGGTTGGGATCCTGCTCCTGGATGAGGCGGATTCGGTGGCTCACCGTCAGGTCGCTGGATTGCCGCGAACGCTCGAGTCCGGCAGTGGTGGGGCCGTGGCGCAGGTCGTAGCCGTAGGCGCGCTCGTTGCCGGCCATGGGCTCGACGTAAAGGATGCGGAAATACTCCGCCGCGTCGGGTGAGCGGCGCCCCTCGCCGGTGACGAATTGGAAGGGCTGGCCGTTGGCGGCGGAAATCCGGGCTTCGAGGGCCGCGCGGTCGGCATGGGGCACGATCGGGACCCATTCCAAGGCCGTGATGCCGTGGTAGCGTTGCAGGATTTCGTGGGCAGCGGTGGCGAATTCCGCCGCGGTCACCTGGTGGGAGCCGATGAAGAGATTGCGCAGGCCGAAGAGCGCGCTCTCAAAGTTGAGGATGATCTCGCGGACGAGCGCGCTGTGATTCTCGGCCCGCCGGGCAAAATCGTTTTGCAGGTGGCGATCCCGGTCCTGCCGCGTGACGTCAAAGCTCGCCAACGACAGGCAGATGCCCAACGCGGCTACGGCGGCGACCAGGCTGCGGCGGCGCAACAAGACTCTCTGCGCTTGGGGCGACATGCGAGGGCCCGATCATTGGCGACCGGGGCCCATTCCGGTAAGGGTGATAACCCCAACCGCGACGATTCCTGCCTCAGGCCGGGTAGGGCAGCGGGAAGCGGCTGGTCAGGGCGAGCACCCGGCCTTTGGCGGCGGCGGTGGCGGCGTCCTGCCCCGGGGTGCCCAGGGCGGCGAGCACGGTGTCGATGCAGTCTGCGATCTCGACCATGTCGGCCTCGACCATGCCGCGGGTGGTGACGGCCGGGGTGCCGAGCCGGATACCCGACGCTTGGAAAGGCGAACGGGTCTCGAAGGGCACCGTGTTCTTGTTGCAGGTGATGTGGGCGAGATCGAGGGCGGCCTGGGCGGCCTTGCCGGTGAGCTCGGGAAACTTGGCCCGCAGGTCGATCAGCATCAGGTGGTTGTCGGTGCCGTCCGAGATGATCTTGTAGCCCTTGGCGAGCATGGCGCCGGCAAGGGCCCGGGCGTTGGCGATGACCTGGCCCGAGTAGGTTTCGAAAGCGGGCTTGAGGCACTCGCCGAAGCAGACGGCCTTGGCCGCGATCACGTGCTCGAGCGGGCCGCCCTGACCGCCGGGGAACACGGCGGAGTCGATGGCCTTGGCGTGCTCGGCCTTGCAGAGGATGAGGCCGCCGCGCGGACCGCGCAGGGTCTTGTGCGTGGTGGTGGTGACAAAGTCGGCGTGCGGCACGGGCGAAGGGTGGTGGCCCGAGGCGACGAGACCGGCGATATGCGCGATGTCGGCAAACAGATATGCGCCGACCGAGCGGGCGATCTCGCCCATCTTGGCGAAGTCGATGACGCGGGAGTAGGCGCTGGCGCCGACGGTGATCATCTTCGGCTGCTCGCGCTGCGCGACGGCCTCGAGCTCATCGTAGTCGATCAGTCCGTTGTCCTCGCGGACGCCGTATTGGACGAACTGGTAGAGCTTGCCGGAAAAGTTGGCGGGGTTGCCGTGCGTCAGATGGCCGCCGTGGCTGAGGTTCATGCCGAGGATCTTGTCGCCCGGCTGGAGCACGGCGGTGTAGACGGCGAAGTTGGCCTGCGAGCCGGAATGCGGCTGGACGTTGGCGTGGTCGGCGCCGAAGAGCTGCTTGGCGCGGTCGATCGCGAGCTGCTCGATCACATCGACGTGTTCGCAACCGCCATACCAGCGCTTGCCGGGATAACCCTCGGCATACTTGTTGGTCAGCACGCTGCCCTGCGCCTCCATGACGGCGGGGTAGGTGAAGTTTTCGGAAGCGATCAGCTCGATGTGGCCTTGCTGGCGGGCGAGCTCGGCCGCAATGGCGGCGTGGACTTCCGGGTCGAGGGATTTGAGCGGCGTGGCGGTGAGCATGGCGAGGCCAGTGAAGGGACCCAGAAAGCCCGGGGCTGGCAAAGGTTTTCTGTGCCGGACCCTGTCATCAAGCGCCCCGGGGCGTCAACCCGCGCCGACCAGCCCGCGGACATGCGCGATGATGGACGGGACGGCCTCGACGATTTCGTCGCGGCAGAGCTCGTAGAGCTTAAGGGGGCCGCCGTAAGGATCGCCGATTTCGCGGTCCGAGCCCGGGGGCATGAACTCGCGGAAGAGGTGGAGGTTTTGGGGCGCGGGGCTCGCCTGAACCTGGATCATCGCGCGATGCGTCTCGGTCATGCACAGGACGAGCAGGGCCTCGTCGAGCATCTCCTGGGAGAGCGGCTGGCTGCGGTGGTCCTTGATGTCGATGCCGACCTTGCGCAGGGCGTAGACGGAATTTTCCGAGACGATCTCGCCGGCGCGCGCGGCGACGCCGGCGGAGATCACCGGGATGGAGCGGAGGGGTTCCGGCTCGGCGGCCAGGGCGTGCCGCAACAAACCCTCGCCCATGGGGCTGCGGCAGATGTTGGCGGTGCAGACGACGACAATGGGGCCGGGAGCGGGCATGACGCGATTATGGGATACGTTTTGCCGAAAAACGCAAAGGCCGACTCCTCAACGCGGGCGGAGCGCGGTCCAGGCTTGATGCAGGTGCACGGCGCGTTGCAGGGCGAGGTCGAGCGGCGCCGTAGGAGCCGGCGCGGGGGCATCGGTCAATTCGGGCTCCGGTTCCTCTTCCAGCCATTCGCCGTGCGCGCGCGCCTCGAGGATGGCCGCCTCATCGTAGCGGGGCTTGGTTCCCGCCGGCGCGAGCAGGGTGGTGAGGTCGGAATCGGCTGAAAGGGCGGCGTAGGCTTGGCGTTCGACGGCCGGCGCAATGGTGATCGCGATGTCGGGTTGGAAATCCTGCGCGGGCGAACCGATCACGAGCAGGCTGGTGTGCGGGGCCAGCCGGCCGAGGAGGTGGCGTAGCTCGGGGGAGGTTTCCGCATTGGCAAGGACGAGCACGGGGGACGCCGGTTTGGCCTGGCACTCGATCCAGCCGAGCAAGGGCGGCACCACCGAACCGCCGCCCGTGGCGTAACGCAGGTCAAGCACCACGGCGCCGGCGGGTCCGGTGACGGGCAGGTCGTCCAGGATGGACGCAACGCGGACATAGTTTAGCCCCGGAACCAGTTCGCGCGCAAGCGGTGCGGCGGAAGCCGTGAGCGTGCCGAGCGCGAAAAAGATCAGGACGGCGCTGCGCTTCATTCGCGTTGGAGCTGACGGGCGCCGATGTCGCGGCGGAAGTATTTCGTGCGGCAAATGATCGCGTCGCATGCGGCGTAGGCGTCGGCCGCGGCCGCGGCAAGGGTTGACCCGGGGGCGGTGACGCCGAGGACGCGGCCGCCGTTGGTCACAAGTTCACCGGCGGCATTGCGCGCGGTGCTGGCGTGGAAAACGGTGACGTTGTCCGCCAAAGCCGGGATCGTGATGACGTCGCCCTTGGGATAGCTCTCGGGATAGCCTTGGGCGGCGATCACGACGCAGAGCGTGTAGTTGTCCTTCACGCGCGGTTCCGTGCCGGCGAGTTCGCCGCGGGCGGCCTTCCACAGCAGCTCGAGCAAGTCGGTCTCCAGGCGGGGGAGCACGACCTGGGTCTCGGGATCGCCGAAGCGCGTGTTGTATTCGATCACGCTCGGGCCGGCCGGCGTGAGCATGATGCCGATGAAAAGCGTGCCGCGAAAATCGATGCCCTCTTCGGCGATGGCGTTGACCGACGGGCGGACGATTTCGTTTTCAATGCGCGCGAGGATGGCGGGCGTCACGACCTCGGCCGGCGAATAGGTGCCCATGCCGCCGGTGTTGGGTCCCGTGTCGCCGTCGCCGATGCGCTTGTGGTCCTGCGACGTCGGCAAAATGACGTAGTCGCGGCCGGAGACGACGACGAGGATAGAGGTCTCTTCGCCGACGAGGCAGTCCTCAATGAGGATCTTGCTGCTGCTCGCACCGAATTTGCCGGCGAACATTTCGCGCACGGCGGCGGCGGCCTCGGCGTCGGTCTGCGCGACGATCACGCCCTTGCCCGCGGCGAGCCCGTCGGCCTTCACCACGATCGGCGTCGGGTGGGCCTTGAGGTAGGCGAGCGCCGGGGCCTCGGCGTCAAAGATGCCGGCGGCTGCGGTGGGGATGCGGTATTTGAGGAGGATTTCCTTGGTGAAAATTTTGGAGGCCTCGAGCCGGGCGCCATCGGCCTTGGGGCCGTAAACGGGAAGGCCGGCGGCTAGCAATTGATCGGAGAGACCGAGGGCTAGCGGCACCTCGGGGCCGACCACGACGAAGTCGACCTTTTCGGCCTGCGCGAGGCCGACGAGGCCGGCGACGTCATCGGCGGCGACGGGAAAGCAAGTCGCGTCCGCGGCGATGCCGGCATTGCCGGGCGCGCAGATCACCCGCGGGCGGGCGGGCGAGGCGAGGAGGGAGCGGACGAGCGTGTGCTCGCGGCCGCCGGCGCCGACGACGAGGACGGAAGAGGGGAGAGGCATCGTTTTAGGTGTTAGGTTTTAGGTCGGAGGCAACAAGCACTTAATGCCTGATCCCTAAATCCTAACACCTAGTCCCTGACACCTCACACCCGACACCAGCTACAACACCTGCAGCTTGCGGCGGTAGAAGCTCACGACCTCGTCGGGGTCGTCGGTGAACAGGACGTATTCCGCCATCCACGCGGGGGCGCGTTTGTCGGAGACCATTTGCTCGATCTGTTTCCGCAGGCTGCCCCAGAACTTGGCGTTGAAGAACACGTAGGGCACGCGCGGACGGATCCCGAGCTTCAGGTTGCAGAGCTCGATGCCGATTTCCTCGAGGGTGCCGACGCCGCCGACGTTGAAGATGCAGAAGTCGGCGGCTTCGAACCATTTTTGGCGGAAGTGCCGGGAGTTTTCCTGGAAGGTGTTGAAGAAATCCACGCCGAGCTCGGGGGGCTGGGCCTCGAGCTCAAGGAAGCACGCGCCGGTGAGCGCGCCCTTGTCGCGGGCTTGGTCGGTGGCCAGGCGCATGACGCCGCCGCCGCCGCCGGTGAGGACGCCGAGGTTGCCGCCGAGGAAGCCGGTGAGCTTGTCGACGAGCGCGGAGATGCGAGCGGTGTCGGCTTCGTCGAGGCCGACGGCCGAGCCGTAGAACGCGAGGATGGTGCTTTCCTGAAATTTGCGGGCCATCTCCTCGCGCACGAAGAAGCCGTGGTCGCGCTTGTAGGTGTGCAGGTAGAGGTCCTTCGTCAGCTCGTCATACCAGTAGACCTTGATGCCGAGGTTGTAGAACGTATCGAGCCGCGCGTGGGCGTTGCTGGAGAGGAAATAGCCGTGGGTGCGGGAGGCGCGGCGGAAGATGATCCGCCGCAGCTTGATGTCGGTCAGCCGCGTGATGAGCTCCATGTGCTCGAGCAGGTCGGGAAAATAATCCACCACGAGCGTGTCGGCATCGGCCGGCCCGGTGTCGACGGCCTGGATCATGGTGTGGCTGCCGACGGGGCAGGCCTCGCCCTGGAGGAGCTTGCGCAACTCATCGTCGTTGGCGCGGACGAAGATGGTGCGGTTCTCCATCGTGGCGCTCTGGCCGCGCACGGTGATGCGGGTCTTGGGCGCGGGCGCGCCGGTGTCGCGGGCCGGAAATTCATCGAGACACTTGAACAGACCCTGCGCTGTGCCGAGGAGGCGCTGGCGCTTGCGCGTGAGGGTCTTGAGCTCCGGATCCGTGTGCGGCGGCGCGCGGAAAATCTCGACCGACACCATCGGGTTCACCACTGGGTGCTCGCCGGTGTTGTAGACCTCGAGCATGATGTTCGTGCCGAAGGTCTTGATGGGGTCGAGCAGGACGGCGCTGGTGTGCAGGCCGAAGTTGCCCTCGCCGGGATTGAGCACGACATAGTGCTCCTTGAGATACATCGAGCAGCTGGTGAGGATGCCGGAGCGCGGCGGGATGGTGAGCGGCGAGGCGTCGTGCCGCACCTGCACCTTGTCGATGAACGAGCGGCCGGCGTAGCCGCTGACGATGTGCTCGAAATTGATCTTCTGCAGGCGCGGGTTGAGCGTGTAGCTCACGGCGTGGGGCGTGAAGAAAACGCGGCCGCTGGAGTCGATGGAAATGGTTTCGGGCAGCTTCAGGTGGTTGGCCTGGATGGCCGCCCAGATCTCGGTGCTGGAGAGCTTGGCGGCGGCCGGCGCGTAAAACAGTCGGCCGACCGGGGTGCCGGGGCGAAGGAGCTTCTGCCAGTAGGCCGCGTTGGGGAACGAGCCATCGTAGAGGAACGCCTCGGCGCGCAGGGTGACGCGGTTGCCATCCAGTTCGGGTTCGCCGCGCAGGCGCATCTCGATGCCGATGCGCGCAAGCGAACTGCGCTCGGTGAAACGCAAGCCGGCCAGGTGCGCCTTGAGGAATTCGAACTCCTGGGGATGGCGCGGCCAGAAGGCGAGGGTGAGGGCCACGACGTCCTTTTTGATCTTCAGGCTGAGGATCTGGCCGTCCTGGCTGGTCCAGAAAGTATCGGGGGTCATTTGGCCCGTGAGCATGGGGTCGGCGACGGCTGACACAAGTGGGGAGTAATGGGTTGCATTCGGCCGGGGGCGCTGGCACATCGGTCGGTCTTTGCGGCACATTTTCCGCCCCTCGCTTTCCCACCTACACTCACCATTCGTATGAACGTCACCCACCCCCTCAAGGCCGGCCTCCTGGCCCTCGCCGTCTCCAGC
>JBMSWZ010000072.1:0-6883 GCA_049425105.1 Cephaloticoccus sp. | reverse complement strand
CCGGCATCCTGCAGGACTACAGCCGCGCGGCGCAGGAGGTCTCGCCCGCCCACGTGTTTTTCCAAGTGTTCTGGTTCCCCGTGCTGTTCATGGTGCCTTTGCTCACGATGAAGTGCCTCGCCGAGGAACGCCGGCTCGGGACCATCGAAACCCTGCTGACCACGCCCGTGACGACCACCGAGGTCGTGCTCGGCAAGTATTTTGCCGCCTACCTGCTTTACGTCGCGTTGTGGGCCTCGACCGGCGGGTTTTTCTACATCCTGCACCGGTTCGCCGGTGACGCCCGCTTTCTCGATCCGGGCCCGCTCATCGGCGGCTACACCTTCATCGCCGTCTCCGGCCTGCTCTTCATCAGCATTGGCGTCTTCGCCAGCTCGTTGTCCCGCAACCAGGCCGTGGCCGGCATTCTCAGCTTCACCCTCCTGTTCGCGCTGATCTTCGGGCTCGGGTTCCTGCAAAGCGCCACCTGGCTCGACCGCGAGGTCCTGCACCCGGCGCGCGAAATCGTGAACTACGCGCAAGTCATCCAGCATCGCGAGGACTTCACCCGCGGCGTGGTCGACACCCGCCAGCTGCTCTTCTACCTCAGCGGCACCGTGCTCGCGCTGATCTTCAGCATCCTGAGCGTCGAGGCCAAGCTGCTGCACAACTGACCATGTTCTCGCCCGACAGCTTTCGCACCGCCCGCTGGATCCGCACGTGCAACCTCGTGCTGCAGGCCGTGCTGTTCCTGTCCCTCTTCGGCGGGCTCAACTACCTCGCGCGCAACCACGCGTGGCGCTTCGACCTCACCGCCCACCAGCGCTACTCCCTGTCGCCGGAGACCAAATCCTACCTGCTGAACCTGCAGCGGCCGGTCCGCATCGTCGTGACGCTGACCGAGACCGACGAGGATCCCGACATCGCCCAGGCCTACCGCGACCTCCGCGGCGTGCTCGGGGAATACCGCTACGTGTCCGAAGCCAACCCCAACGGCCGCATCACGGTCGAGTTCATCGACGTCTACCAGCAGCGCCGCGAGGCCGACCAGCTCGGCATCGACCAGCCCAACATCGTCCTCCTGATCTGCGGCGACCAGCGCCAGCAAGTGTCGCTCGCCGAGCTCTACGGCGTGAAGGACCGCGAGAAGACCGACTTCCGCGGCGAGCAGGCCCTGACCGCCGCGATCCTCAGCGTCTCCAATCCCGCGCGCAAAAAGATCTACTTCCTCACCGGTCACGGCGAACTGCGGCCCGACGAAGTCGACGCCGCCCGCGGTCTCTCCGCGCTCAACGACGAACTCCGCCTGCGCAACTTCGCCGTCGACTTCCTCCAGCTCAGCACCGCCCGCACCGTGCCGGAGGACGCCGACCTCGTGATCGCCGCCGCCCCCCAGGGCCGCTACGACGCGTTCGAACAGGAGCAGCTGCGCGAATACCTCAACAAGCGCGAGGGCCGGCTCATTCTGCTCCTGACCCCCGGCGTGCCGCACGGCCTCGACGACCTGCTCTATGACTGGGGGGTGCTCGCGGACGACGTCGTGATCTACGACACGGATCCCGCCAGCTTTGCCGACAACGGCGACCTCATCATCCGCAATTTCCAATCCCACCCCATCACGCAGACCCTGCTCGACTACAAGGTCCCCCTGCGCCTCGGCCTGTGCCGCAGCGTGCGGCCCCCCCACGGCAGCGGGTTGGAAGTATCCGTCCTCGCCGCCACGTCCACCAGCGCATGGGGCGAGGTCAGCTACCGCCAGCGCCGGCTGCCGGAGTATGACCGCGGGGTCGACCTGAAGGGCCTGCCGAATCTCCCGCCCACGAACCGCCTCGGCGTCATCACCGTGTCCGAGCGCGTGCAGGTGCGCAACAACCTCCCCTTCAGCGTGCGCAGCGGCCGCCTCGTCGTCATCGGCACCGACGACCTCGTCGCCAACTACCGCATCGCCAGCCCCGGCAACCAGAATCTTTTCCTCAACGCCGTGAACTGGGCCATCGACCGCGACACCCAGCTCAACATTCCCGCCCGGCCCATCGAGCGCTTCCAGCTCTCGCTCAGCCAGGCCGAGCTCCTCAAGCTCCGTTACAGCCTCATCTTCGCCCTGCCGATCGCCGCGGCGCTCCTCGGGCTCTTCGTCTACTGGTCCCGCCGCAACTAGGATCCCGCCATGCGCACCAAAGTCACCCTCATCCTCGTCTTCCTCAACGTCGCGCTGTTCTTCTTCATCTTCAAGTTCGAGCGCGGCTGGCGCACGGAGGCCGCGTCGCTGGAGGCGCGACGCCGCGTGCTCGGGGCGGAGACCGCCGACATCCAGAGCCTGCGCATCACCGGCCCCGGCCTCGCCCCGATCGCGCTCCAGCGCGCCGGCGACAACTGGTCCCTGACCGAGCCCATCGAGTGGCCGGCCAATCCCCACGCCGTCAACCGCATCATCAACGAGCTCCAGTTCCTCGAGCACGAGACGAGCTTCAGCGTCGCGGACTTGGAGAAGAACAAGCAGTCCCTCGCCGACTACGGTCTCGCCGCGCCGCGCCTCACGCTCGCGTTCACCACGGGCTCAAGCGAGACGCCGGTCACGTTGGAAATCGGCGACGAAACCAAGGTCGGCAACCGCCTCTACATCCTTTCACCCGACCGCCAGCGCGTGCACGTGGTCAACCTCAGCCTCGCCCGCAGCCTGAACCTGCCGGTCGAGGACCTGCGCGCCGACAACGTCTTCTCCATCCCGGTGTTCGAGGCCCGTTCGCTCGCCCTGCAGAATCCCGCCAACCTCCGCGTGCGCATCCGCCGCGACGGCAACCGCTGGGCCTTCGAGGCGCCCATCATCGCCCGGGCGAGCAAGACCGCGGTCGAGCTCACCATCAACGCGCTCAACTCCCTGCGCGTGCAGAAATTCCTCCCCGCCGGCGCCGTCCCGGAAAACCCGGCCGGCAACACGGGCCTGCGCATCACCCTTGAGGGCAACAACCGGCGCGAAACCCTGATCCTCGGCGCCGAGATCGGCTCGACCGCCATCGCCGCCGGCACCGGCAACACCCCCGCGCAACGACCCGACGTCGAGTTCAACGCCACGCTCGAGGGCAAGGCCACCGCCTTCACCGTCAGTGTGCCCGCCGCCCTTGTCGAGGCCCTGCGCAATGCCCAGGAAATCCTGCGCGAAACCCGCATCCTCGACTTCGACGCCGGCAACGTCACCGCCGTCACCCTCAGCGCGCCCAACCAACCCGACCTCACGCTGCAGCAGCTCGAGACCGGCGCGCAGGGCGCCGGCACCTGGCAGGTCGTGCGCCGCGACGGGCGGCAAAGCCCGCAACTGCAACCCGCCGACGCCGAGGCCGTCCGCCAGCTCATCGACACGCTGCGGCGCCTGGCCGCGGAGAAATTCGTCAGCGACGCCCCGAGCGACGCCGATCTTGAGACCTGGGGCTTCAACCGGCCGGAGCGGGAAATCGCCCTGACCTTTGCCGCCAACGGCACCACCAGCACCACCACGCTGCAGATCGGCCTGCCCACCACCCGCGACGGCCATGCCTACGCCCGACTCGGCAGCGCCCGGTTCGTCTACCAGATCAACGAGTCCCTGGTCGCCCGCACCGCCCCTGACCCGCTCGCCTACCGGCAGCGCCTCCTGCGCGAATTGCCAGAAGCCGCCCGCTTCACCGCGTTGAAGATCACCGACCTGGCCGACGACTCCGTCGTTCTTGACCACACCCTTGAAAGCCCCACCGCCGCGGAGCAAACCGTGCTGGCCGGGCTGCGTCGCCTCGAGGCCCGGCAGCTCGTGCAGGACGGGTTCCCGCCGACCCTCTTCGCCGGCGGCACCGACCGGCGCTGGCGCTGGCGCATCGACGCCACCGTGATGCTCCCGGGCGGCAGCGGCGAACAAACCGAAGTCCAGTCACTGATGCTCACCGAGCGCGTGGGCGGCGACCTGCAATACGCCGGTTCGCCCGAGCTGGATGTGGTCTTCACCGTCAACCAAGCCTTCCTCGATGCGCTGTGGCAATTGACCTACGGCGCGCAGGATCCTGGCGCAGACGCCGCGGACACCCCGGCTCCCGCGGCCAACCCGACCGCTGCTCCCGCCCCGGCCTCGCAACCCTGATCCCATGCCGCGCGGAACCGTCCCAGGCCGGAACCGATGATGAAACCGTGGCTGCAACTTTGCCAGCGCGGCGGACGCTTCTGCGTCCACTGCCTGCTGTCGTTCCTGTGCTGGGGCCTGTGGCTGTTGCTCGTCGCGCTGCTCGTCGGCCAGACCTACATCGCGGTCGACAAGCAGCTGCCCGTGCCGGGATTTCTGCTGCGCTCCATGGAACAGCAGCTCGCGGCCTCCGGCGTCAGTGCCACGCTGGGCCGCACCACCTTTGACCCGAAGGGCCAGGTGCTGGTGGAGAATCTGCACCTCTCGCTGCCCACCTTCGAAGAACCCGTGGCCCGCGTGGCCTCCCTTTACGTCCGGCTCGACCCATGGGCGCTGCTCGCCGGGCGTTTTGAGCCGGTCGAGCTGCGCGCCAGCGGCATCAGCCTGAGCGTGCCCGCGATGCTGTCGGACTCGGGCCGCAACGAGGTGCTGATGGAAAACGCCGACCTCACCCTCGTGCCGCACGACGACGTGCTGGAGATTTCCCACCTCACCACCCACCTCGCCGGCGTCGCGATCAGTGCGCGCGGCACCCTCGATCTCAGCCGTTTCACCTCCGCCGACGAAACCCCCGCGATCGAGCTGCTGGCCCGGTCTTACAGCGAAATCTGCCGGCGCCTGCCCGCCCTCACGCGCCCCCTCGCCGGGCTGCGGGACGGCCGGATCGACCTCACCCTGCGGCCGTCCGAGAAATTCGGCGCCATCGCCCGCGTCATGCTGACCGGCCAGGGCTACCAGCCTACCGGCGCCGCCACATTCACCGTCGGGCCCTTTCGCGCCAGCACCCGCGTGCCCCTCCGCACCACGGAGCCCTTCTTCGTCCGCATCGCGGCCGCGACCGATCGCCTGCAGTTGCCGGAGGGCGTCACGGTCGACCGCCCCCGCACCACGCTGCGCGCGCGCATCGCGTGGGACGGGATCGAGTTCACGCCGCAGCGCGCCGAGATCGAGGCGCGGTCGGTGGCCGGGGCCGGCGTGGCGGTGCGCGACCTGGCGTCGACCGTGCGCTTCAACGGGCCCGCGAAAGTCGCCACCACGCTCGTTGCCCGGGTCGGCTCCGAGGCCGTGGCGGTCGCCGGCACCTTGGACCCAGAGGCGCGCAGTGCCGCGTTGCACGCCGCCGGGCGGTTTGACCCTGCGCTCCTCGGGCTTATCAGCCGGCGCGTGGGTCGGGACATCCGCCCCTTTCTCGACTTCACCGCCGCGCCGCGTTTCGACGTCGACGTGGCCTTCGCGCCCGGGGCGCAATTCGAATCGGTGGACGGCGAGGTGGCCGCGGAAAACGTGCGCGCCTACGGCGTGACCTTTGGCCGCATCGGCGGCCACATTCGCGTCGCCGACGGCTGGTTCAAAGCCGACCACGCCGCGGCCACGATCGGCGACAATTTTGCCACCGGCACCTACGAGCACGAACTGGCGACCCATCGCTACCGCTTCCTGCTGAACGGCCGGCTCCGGCCCAAGGCGCTGAACCCGTGGTTTCGCGAATGGTGGGACAACTTCTGGACGAACTTCGATTTCACGGCCGCCGCGCCCGACGCGTCGGTGGACGTCACCGGGCGTTGGCGCGACGGCCCGAGCACCAGCGTCTTTGTCTACGCCAACGGCGCCCAGCCTGTGATCAACGGCGTGCCACTCGACCACGTGACGACGCTGATTTTTCTCCGACCGAACTACTATGATGCCATGGAGGTGCACGCCTATCGCGATGGGGGCGCCGCCCATGGCCGGTTCACGCGCCACCATGACCCCGAGACGCGCGCGCTGGCGCGCATGGACTTCGACTTGACCTCGTCCCTTGCGCCGGCCGTGGCCGCGGGGTTGGTCGGCCGCGAGGTCGAGGAGGTGGTGCGGCCCTTCGTCTTTGCCACGCCGGTGCAACTCGAGGCCGCCGGCTTCGTGGGCGAGGCCGGGCGCGAGATCGCGTTGCATGGCACGACGCAAGGCGACTTCACCTTTCATGACTTTCCGTTGACCGGGTTGAATTTCACCGCCACAGTCGAGGGCGACGAGGTGCTCGTTGATTCGCTGTCGGCGGGATTCGCCGGCGGCACGGCCTCGGGCCGCCTCCGCGTGATGGGGCCGCCTGACGCCCGGCGGCTCGGGTTCGATCTCGGCTTGAAGCAAGGCAACCTGCAACAGGCCTCGGTCACGCTTTCCGACTACCTCGCCCGCCGGCGCGGCCAGCCCCCGCCGCCGCCCAGCGCCTACATGCAGCGCAACACCAACGTGGTGCTCGACCTCGATGTCTCCGCGGAGGGCAATCTCGACGATCCCCTCAGCTTCTCCGGCTCGGGCAACGCTCAGCTCAACGGCCGCGGCCTCGGCGAGATCCGCCTGCTTGGCCTGCTTTCGGAGCTGCTCAACTTCACCTCCCTGCGCTTCAACCGCCTGCTGACCACGTTCAAGGTCGAGCGCGACCACCTCGAATTTCCCGACCTGAACCTCATCGGATCCAACGCCGCCATCTCCGCGCACGGCACCTATGCGCTCGAGGAGGGCACCCTCGATTTCAACGCCCGCATCTACCCCTTCCAAGAGAGCAGGTTCATCCTCAAGAGCGTGGGCGGCGCCGTGCTCAGCCCGCTCTCAAACGTGCTGGAGGTGAAACTCAACGGCCAGCTCGACAAGCCCAAGTGGGCGTTCGTCATCGGTCCGACCAATATCCTGCGCAGTCTCGGCCAGGCCGCCGAGGGCGAGTCGACGACGGCCCCGGGGGCGCCCCCCCCCCCCGCGGCCCCCCCCCCCCCCCCCCCCCCC
>JBMSWZ010000071.1:0-6889 GCA_049425105.1 Cephaloticoccus sp. | reverse complement strand
GGTGCCGGACGTCGCCAAGGCGACCGAGGCGTTCCAATCCGCCCGGCTCGCCGACACGCCGGTCGAAGGCGTGCTCGTGTCCGTGCCGGACGCCAGCGCCCTGGCCTCGCTCGCGCCGCTGCCTGGCGCTTTCGCCGTGCTGGAACTCGGCCCGATCGTGGGCGTGGATGTCCTGCGCGCCGCCAAGCTTCCCTCGGGCGCGGTCCTGCTGCGCTCGTTTGGTCCTGACCAAGCCGACGACCTCGCCGCGTTCACCCGCTTCGCCCGCGAACGCGGTCATACCCTCGCTCTCGCCGCCGCGCCGGCCACGGTGACCGCGCTGGCAGAAGCGCTCCGCGCCCTGGGCGATGATCGCCTGATCTTCACCCTGGCCGACGCTCCGCCCGACGCCGGACACGCCTTGGGCGCCTATCGCCGCCTGGCCGAGGCGCTCCGGCAAATCGGATCCCGCGCCCCGCTCTGGATTCGCAACACCCCCGGCACCGCCGTGCTGCCCAAGGCCGATTTCCTGTCCCGCCTGCTCGACGCGTCGGTGCTGACCGGCGGCCTGCTTGGCGACGGGCTGGGCGATCTGGTCAGCCTCGAAACCGAGGCGGACCCCGTGCGCGCGCTCAAAGTTGCCTACAACGTCCTGCAAGGCGCGGGTGCCCGGACGACCAAGACCGAATTCGTCGCCTGCCCCAGCTGCGGCCGCACTCTCTTCGACCTGCAGACCACCACCCAGCGCATTCGCGCCAAGACCGGCCACCTCAAGGGCGTGAAGCTCGCCATCATGGGTTGCATCGTGATCGGGCCCGGCGAGATGGCCGACGCGGACTTCGGCTACGTCGGCGGCGCCCCGGGCAAAATCAACCTCTACGTCGGCAAGCAGTGCGTCCAATACAACATCCCCCAGGCCGAGGCGGACGACCGCCTGATCGCCCTGATTCGGGAGCACGGGAAATGGACCGAACCCGGGCCGGCCTGAGCCGCCGGGCTGTATCCAAAATTTTGTGGCGTCACGCGATCGGCAAGGAATCGTAACCTATGCCGCGCGGCCGTCACCGCCGTAAGGTTCGTAAAACTACGCTCCCGGGCGCGACCCCGCCCGCATTCCAGGCAACAAAAAAATCGCAAAAGTTGTGCTCAAAACGCGTGTGAACAAGTTGTCAGGAAGTTGACCTTGAAATGATTTTTGGGTTCACAGTTATAGACCCTGTCAGTTGGTTAGTTTCTCCCCCGCCGGTCGTTCTTTCCCACGTTGTCCGATACTCCCGTCCATCCCGCTGGTAATGCGCACCATTACAAGCTGGCCATCAATACTTTATGCTTTTCAGCCGACCCCCTTGCCCCGCACCTGATGGCTGGTCATCACTTTCCTGCAGCCCGCAGGCATGGATCCGGAGACTCACAGCGTGGGTTTTGCCCGACGGCGCCCAATGTGAATAAAATCATCCCTTCCGCCAGTCCATGCCTTCAACGTCCCTACCTCCCAGCCTCTGGGAGACCGTCAAGTGTGATTTCAAAGAGCTCTTCCCCGAGGATGTCTTCAAAATGTGGTTCGAGCCACTGCAGTGCCTCGAGACCACCGAGGAAAGCCTGACGCTCGGCGTGCCCAACGACTTCGCCGCGATCTGGATCCACGACAATTACCTGGACCTGATCACGCAGCGCCTGCGGCTCAATACGGGCCGCATGGTCAACGTCACCCTGCGCAAGTCCGGCGCCGCCGCCCCGAAGCCGGCCGCGGACGCGTCCACCCCCGCCGAGGCCCCCGCTCCGCGCGCCCGCACCGCCGCCCAGCGCCGCCCGGGCCGCCTGGAGGAGCGCATCGCCAACGCCAGCCTCAACCCGCGCAACACCTTCGAGACCTTCGTCGTCGGCTCGAACAACCAGATGGCCCACGCCGCCGCCATGGCCGTGGCCCAGGCCCCCGCACAGGCCTACAATCCCCTGTTCCTCTACGGCGATACCGGGCTGGGCAAAACCCACCTGATGCACGCCATCGGCCACGCCATCCTCCAGCGCCGGCCCGAGGCGCGCGTCGCCTACCTCTCCACCGAAAAGTTCACCAACGAGTTCATCCAGGCCCTGCAGGAGAACAGCCTGACGAAATTCCGCCAGCGCTACCGCCATGCCGACGTGCTCCTGCTCGACGACGTGCAGTTCCTCGCCGGCAAAGAGCGCATCCAGGAAGAGTTCTTCCACACCTTCAACGACCTGTTCGAGTCCGGAAAGCAGATCGTGCTCTCCAGCGACCGCCGCGCCTCCGAGATTCAAAAACTCGAGTCGCGCCTCGTCTCCCGCTTTGAATGGGGCCTGCCGGCCGACATCCAGGCGCCGGACTTCGAGACCCGGGTCGCCATCCTGCGCTCCAAGGCCGCCTCCCTGAAATCCGAGGTTCCTGACGAGGTCGTCACCTTCATCGCCCAGCACATCTCGCGCAACGTGCGCCGCCTGGAGGGCGCCCTGATCAAGGTCAGCAGCTACGCCGCCCTCACCGGCCGCCGGCTCGACCTCTCCTCCACCGAGACGCTCCTGCAGGATGTCCTCATGGAGCAGGCGCAAAACGTCCTGACGATCGAGACGATCCAGAAGAAGGTCGCCGACCATTTTCAGATCCGCCACAGCGACATGACGAGCAAGCGCCGGCCCAACAACATCGCCATCCCGCGCCAGATCGCCATGTATCTCGCCCGCACGCTCACGAAGCATTCGTTGCAGGACATCGGCGACGCCTTCGGCGGCCGCGACCACGGCACCGTCATCCACGCCTGCAAGGCCGTGGACAACATGATGGAGCAGGACAGCGGCATGCGCGGCAGCATCGAGTTCCTCCGCGCGCAACTCTCGCGCTGATTTGCCTTTTTGCCGTTGGACGTAACGTGCGTCGGTGTGCAATGATGCACCCCTAACGCCATGAGCCTTACCCCCGAGCAAAAGCAAGCCGTCGCCGGCTGGGTCGCCGCCGGCGACAACCTTTCCAACGTTCAGAAGAAACTCCGCGAGGAGTTTCAGATCGCCATGACCTACATGGACGTGCGCTTCCTCGTCGACGACCTTGAGCTGACCCTCAAGGACCCGCCGCCGCCGAAGGGCGACGCCAACGACGTCAGCAAGGCCGCCCCGGCCCCCGCGCCGGCGGACGACACCGAAGCCACCGCCCCGGCCGAGGACCTCGACGACCCCCTGCCCCCTGGCGGCGGCAGCGTGAGCGTCAGCCTCGACGAGGTCACCCTGATCCCCGGCGCGCTCGCCAGCGGCAGCGTGACCTTCAGCGACGGCGTAACCGGCAAATGGATCGTGGACCAGAGTGGTCGTCCGGGCTTTACCGAGATCTCGCAACCCGGCTACCGGCCGAACCCGACCGACGCCCAAGCCTTCATGCAGGAGCTTAGTCGCGCCCTGCAGGCCAAGGGTTACTGATCCGCATTCTTCGCCAGCGCCCGCGCGCGCTCCGCGGATGGACTGAGTCCGGTCACCAGCCGGAACTGACGGTGGAAATACTGCGGGTTGCCCAGGCCTGACTCGATGGCCACCGCCTTAAGTGGCAGCTGCGTGACCGTGATCAGGTGCCGCGCAAACTCGACCCGGCGCCCCAGCAGGTAGCGCTGCAGCGTCACCCCGTGCCTCGCCCGGAACCGGCGCGCGAGGTAGTTTTGGCTGACCCCGAACCGGCGGGCCAAGTCCGGCACATCCAGCGGCGCACGAAAATGTTCGTCGAGATACCGCCGCACCTTTTCCAACTCTCCTTCCACGCGACCGGGGGCCGGCTGTTCCGGCCCTTCCGCCACCGTGACCGCCAGCCACAACAGCAGCCCCTGCAACACCGTGCCCGCCGCCTGACGCGCCAGCACATCCGCCGGTGCCTCGCCCCGCCGGTAAAGCTGGATCACCTCCCACAGGCGCTCGCTTAACCGCTGCTCGTGCGGTGCCGGCCGCCAGTGCAAAGGCAGCCTGACCGTCGGTCCCGCAGCCTTGACCGCGTCGAAATGCACGCAGAGGTGATGCCCCGGCGCCGCCAAGTCGTAGCTTGAGGGCATGCCCGCCGGCGTCAGGGTGAAATCCCCCGGCCGCAGAGCCAACCGACGCCCCCCCAGCCACATTTCACCCGTGTAATCGTGCAAGTGCAGCGCCACCGTCCCCGGCGAGGTGTAAACCAGCCCGGCGTTGTGCGCCACCATGGGGAAACGTCCGCCGCTGCGAATCACGGGCACGGCGGACCGCGGCCAGGCCAGATGCGAAGGGGTGGACGACATGCGTGTTGAAAAAAGACAACATGGGGCGGAAATCGACAACGACATTTTCTTCCCCTGCGCGGCCGCGTGCGGTCGGGTAACACCCGTTACCCCCATGCCCTCTCCCGCCCAAATCCGCGCCTTCTTCCAAGCCAACGGCTACTACCACGCCCGCGGCGTTTTCAACCCAGCTCAGGTGAAGGTCCTGGAGCGAGACTTCGATCGCATCGTCCGCCAGCTCACGCGCAACGGCGACCTCAACACCGCGCGCTGGGGCGGCGAGCGCCAGAAAAAGGACGGCGCCGCGAGCAGCGCCGTGACCCACACCCACAACGTGCAGAACTACTCCGAGGTCTGGTTGCGGGCGATTCAGGACAAGAGATTCCTCGCTATCACCGAGGCCATCCTCGGCCCGGACATCATCCTCCACCACACCAAGCTGTTTCAGAAGCCCACGGAAAACGGCATGCCGTTTACCATGCACCAAGACTGGTCGTATTTTCCGTCGGTCAAGGACACGATGATGGCCGCCGTCATCCACGTCTCCCCGGCCACGGACAAGATGGGCTGCCTGCGCGTCTATCCCGGTTCCCACAAACTCGGCCGCGTGCCGCACACCGGCGGGCAGGAACCCTGCGACTTCCTCGACCAATACCCGCTTGAGGGCGCGACCCCGGTCGAGGCGGCACCCGGCGATGTGGTCTTCTTCCATTACTTCACCCTGCACGGCTCCAAGCACAACCGCTCGCGCCGCCTGCGGAAAACCGTGCTGGTGCAAATGCACGCCGGCGACGACGAGATCGAGGCCGGCAACGGCCACCCCAACTGCCGCCTGGCCCTCCGCGGCTGGAATCACCGCATCAACCGCGGCATCGCCAACTTGCCGGAAAAGTAAGGGTTGTAGGGCGGGAATTCCAATCCCCGCCTTTCCGTCCACGCTGTAATCCCAAGGCGGGAAATGCAATTCCCGCCCTACACATTTCCGGCTCGTTCTCTGTTTCCTTCTCGTGCTCGCTTCGTGACCAATCCCCCTCCCCATGCGCACCGTCCACCTGATCTTCAACGCCCACCTCGATCCGGTCTGGCTCTGGCCCTGGACCGCCGGCGTCGATGAATGCCTCAACACGTGTTACACCATGTGCAACACGCTCGACCGCCACCCCGACATCATCTTCACGCGCGGCGAGGCCTGGGTCTACGAACAGGTGCGACGCCACGACCCGGCGCTATTTCAGCGCATCGTGAAGCATATCCGCGCCGGCCGCTGGTCGGTCGTCGGCGGCTGGTGGATCCAGCCGGACTGCAATCTGCCGAGCGCGGAAAACGTCAATCACCAGATCGGCCTCGGCAAAGCGTGGTTCAAGAAACACCTCGGGCTCTTTCCGCGCATCGGCTACAACGTCGACTCCTTTGGCCACACCGCCGCGCTGCCCGACCTCATGGCGGCGCACGGTCAGGACAGCTACGTCTTCATGCGGCCCATGGCCCACGAGACCACGCTGCCCTCGCGCGTCTTCCGCTGGCGCGGCCGCCCGGGCGGCAAAGCGGTCACCACCTTCCGGATCGCCCACGGCTACTGCACGATCCACCCGCCGACGTTTGACCACATCGAGGGGTCCTTGAAAGACCTGCCCGCGGGCGTCGACCACACCATGTGTTTCCTCGGCGTCGGCGACCATGGCGGCGGCCCCAACGAAGCCATCATCGCCTGGTGCCGCGAGAACATGACCGCCCTGCCCGGCGTGAAATTCGAGTTCTCCTCGCCGGAGCGCTACTTCAAGGCCATCGCCCCCGTGCGGCACAAGCTGCCCCTCGTCACCGGCGAACTCCAGATGCACGCCATCGGCTGCTACACCGCACATCGCCCGGTGAAACTTGGCGTGCGCCGCGCCGAGAACCACCTCGCCCCGGCCGCGGCCGGGTTGCGCACCGCCAAACCCGCCGAGCGCCGCGCCGCCGCCCCGGCACTCGCCGCCGCGTGGGAAACCCTCTGCTTCAATTCCTTTCACGACACCCTCGGCGGCTCCTGCACGCCCAGCGTGGCCAAGGCGGCGGACGACCAGCTCGCCGGCGCCAAGGCCGCCGCGGAAACCGTCCTCAGCGAATCTTTCCGCCGCCGCGTGCACGCCCTGCCCGCCGACCCGCGCCAACGCATGGTCTTCGGCAATTTCACGGCGGAGAAGTTCTCCGACTTCGTCGAGCACGAGCCCTGGCTGGAGTGGACGCACTGGCGGCCCGATTGGTGCCTGCTCGACGACCGCAACCGCATCGTGCCGCATCAGATCATCGAGCCCGAAACCTTGATGCCGGACACGATGCGCGTGCTGTGTCCGCTGGACATCCCCGCCGGGGAGCTCCGCTCCCTCCGCATTGCCCGCAACGTCCGCGGTCGCACCGGCAAGCTCAAAGGCGCGGCGCCGGACTTCACCCTGCAGGTCGCCGCCGACGGCAGCGGCACGCTGACCACGGGAGACGCAGCGCATAATGGGAATGCGGCGCCCTCGCCGCGTTCTTCCACCCCTCCCCGGCGGGGGCGCCGACCGCCGGTCGCGCTCCGCCTCGTCGCAGACGAAATCCGCCGCGGCGCCGCGCCCGCGCACGCTCTGGCCGCCGTAGGCCGCGTTGGCGGGCGCGCCGAAGACGTGGCCGTGGTGCTGGATCGCGTGCGCCAG
>JBMSWZ010000070.1:0-6928 GCA_049425105.1 Cephaloticoccus sp. | reverse complement strand
TGACCGGCGCGCTGGCGGCAATCAAGCGCGGCTAAGACATCGTCGGCCTGCTCTCGCTCGCCATCGTGTCGGGTATCGGCGGCGGTTTGATCCGTGACGGCGTGTTTCTGCAGCAGGGCGTGACGCCGTTGCTAACCAACCCGCACTACCTTTACGTCATCGGCGCGGCGGCAGTGGTCGGCCTCGGGCTCGGCGAGCTCGTGCACCACTTCAACCGCGTCATCGCGCTGGTCTGCAGCCGGCTGATGAGGTCGCTCTGACTGCGCAGCACGGCACTGCGGTCGACCAGGGCGCGGTCGTTTTCGCGCAGGCCCTTGAGTTGATCCTCAAGGTCTTTGCGGCGCGGGTCGGGGGTTTCGGGGAGAAAAGTCTGCTTGGCGGTGACGTCGAGGATGGTCACGGCGGCGGTGCCGGTGCCGCTGACTTGGAGCGATTGGTCGACGAGGCTGGCGGGCAGGGCGTTGAAGATGAGCTCATTGATGCCCGCGTTGAGGCGGGTGTCGGTGGTGCGCGTGACGACGGCGCGGTCGCGGTAGACCGTCACGGCGGTGATGCGGGAGTCCACGGCGTTGGCGCGCAGACCGACGGTGGCGACGGCGCACGCGAGAAGGGAGAACAGGGAACGTTTGAACATGACTTCGGGAGGTTGCGGGAGTTAACGGAGCGGATGCGGGTTTCTTAGGCCGAAATCGGAAATAGATTCCGGCGGGTCGTCACCACGCGTCGCTGCGGAAAGGCGCGGTGGGCAGGCCGGCGCCGTTGAAAAGGTTGGCTTTGGGCGTGTTGCTCCACGCGTAGCGCACGGCCACGGGGGCGGGCACGGCGTCGCTGCGCACGATGACGGTGTCGCCGGCGATGCGCGCGGTCGCCGGATAAAATTTCCGATCCTCGCCGGCGACCTCGAAGCTCTGCGGCGGCAGGTCCGCGGCGATCAGGCCGGTGTCGGCGTGCGTGAATTTCACGCGCAGGGTGGCGCCTTCGCGAGTCACGCCCGCGAAGCGCGGCCCGCTCCAGTCCACCGGCACGCCGTAGGCCTGCGACAACGCGACGGCGCCCAGGCGACGACCGACGGTGGGTTTGTTTTGCGGGTGGATGTCCTTGGGATCGCCGCAATCGATGGTGACCGCCATGCCGGTGTTGGGCAGCTTCAGCGCCGCGGTCTGGGCCTCGCGCAGCCATGCCCAGGTGAGGTTCGACGGGTCGTAGGTCTGGCCGTAGTTGGGCAGCTGCACGAAATAGAACGGGAAATCACCCGAGCCCCACTGCGCGCGCCACGCGTTGATCATCGCGGGGAGCAGTTCGGCGTATTCGTTGGCGCGCTCCCAATTCGACTCGCCCTGATACCAGATCGAGCCGCGCAGGGCGTAGGGTTGGAGCGGGGCGATCATGCCGTTGAACAACTGGCTGAGGGCGTGCGGCGAGCCGGGTCCGCGCGGCAGGAGCGGCATGGAGTCCGGCGCGGGCTGGCCTTGGGCGAGGCGCTCCTTCAGGACCTTTTCCCACGCGGCATACTCGGCCTCGATCTTGGGGTAGTTGGCGACCAGGTATTGCCAGCGCTCGTTGATGGCGGGCCAAGGGAGCGTGGCGCTCAGCGACGGGGCGTCGATCCACGCCTCGATTTTGCTGCCGCCCCACGAGCTGTGGATCACGCCGACGGGCACGCCGAGTTTGCGCTGCAGTTCGACGGAAAAATACCACGCGACGGCGCTGAAGGTGCCCGCGGTGGCGGGTTCGGCCGTCTGCCAGCCCGAGGTGGCGACGGTGGTTGCCGGTTCCGTTGCGGCGGTGAGCGCAACATTGAGGTGGCGGATCAGCGGATTGCGGATGCCGGCCACCACCTTGTCCGCGTCGGGCAGGCTGCTGAGCGGCCGGTTCATGTTCGACTGGCCCGAGGCCAGCCAGACCTCGCCGACGAGCACATTGCGCACCGTGAGCGTCGTGCTGCCGGTCACGGTTAATTCCGCCGGTTCAATCGCGGCGGACATCGGCGCCAGGTAGACGATCCAGCGTCCGTCGGCCTCGGCGGTCGTGCCAACGGTTTGGTCGCGGAAACTTACCGTGAGGTGCTCGCCGGGCTCGGCGCGCCCCCAGACCGGCACCGGCTGGTTGCGCTGCAGGATGGCGTGGTCGCAGAAAAGCGGGTCAAGGGTCACTTCAGCCATGACAGGAGCAGAGCCTGCCGCAAGGCAGGCCAGCAAGGCAATGATAGGGAAGCGCAAACCGGGCATGGAAGAGTCCCCGACACGCTGTCCGCCCGCCGGTGCCCCCGCAACGCGTTTCGGGCGGGGCCGAGCGGTGGCCGACGTTCAGGGATTGAAGTCCCGGCGGGCCTTGCGCTTGGCGGCCGGCGGCACGATGCCCACGCGCGGATCACGGCGGCTAATGCGGCCGATCAGCCATTGGGCGTCGGCATCGAAGGAATCAGCGCTCTCCGGCAGATACAGCCACTTGGGCAGAATCGGGTGAGGGGCGAGGGCGGGCCGGTCCACGATGAGCGCGGCGTGATGCTCGCGCTCCATCGGCACGAGCACGCCGCGCCAGGGGTCCTCCTTGTCGGCGAGGTAGAGCACGAAGCGGCCGTCGCGGTAGACCGCCTTGCCGCCAAACATGGCCTTCACCAGCAACGTGGCCTCGCGCTCGAGCGGCTCGACGAGCCAGAGGTGGCGGTTGACGGGTTTGGCCGACTGCATCGGGTGCACTGTAGGGCGGGGTCTCCGAACCCCGCCAATCAATAATGGGGACGCGGGGCGGGGTCGGCGACCCCGCCCCCCTACAACAAATCCCTGGGTTCTGCCGGTGCGGCGTCCATCGCCGGATGCAGGTGCGCGTGCAAGTCGCGCGCGAAGGCCTCGCCGATGCCCGGCACGGCGCAGAGGTCCGCGGGGCTGGCCGCGCGGAGCCGGTCGATGCCGCCAAAATGGTCGAGCAGCGCGGCCTTGCGCTTGGGGCCGAGGCCGGGGATGTCGTCGAGCACGGACTCGCGGATCTTCTTGGAACGCAGGTCGGCGTTGTAGGTGTTGGCGAAGCGGTGGGCTTCGTCGCGCAGGCGCTGGAGCAGGTTCAGGCCCGGGTCGTTGACGCTCAGGTTCAGCGGTGCGCGTTCGTCCGGGAAAATGATTGTCTCGTGCTTCTTCGCGAGGCCGATGAGCGCCGGGGGTTCGACCCCGATGGCAATGAAGGCCTTGAGCGCCGCGGCGATCTGGCCGCGGCCGCCGTCGAGCACGACCAGGTCGGGCATCGGTTGGCCCTCGCCGGGCCGATGCCGGTAGCGGCGGGCGACGACCTCCTCCATCGCGCTAAAGTCGTCGTTGCCGATGAAGCTCTTGATCCGGAAGCGGCGGTAGTGGTCCTTGTCCGGCCGGCCGTCGGTGAAGTTCACCATCGAGGCGACGACGAACGTGCCCGAGATGTGCGAGATGTCGAAGCACTCCATGTGCGTGGGCGGGGCGGGGAGCGCGAGCGCCGTCTGCAGCGACGCCAGCGCGTCGGTGTCGGCCCGCAGCAGCGTCCGGTCGCGCTCGAACCGCCGCGCGCGCTTCAAGGTGCCGTCGAGCGCGGAGATGACGTCGCGCAGCTCCGCGGCCTTTTCAAAATTCAATGCCTCCGCGGCGGCCTGCATTTCCGCGCGGAGGGTTTCCAACCACTCGCGCGATTTGCCGTCGAGAAACGCGCAGGCGGCCTCCACTCGCGTGCGGTAGTCGGCGGGCGACACGATATTTTCGTGGCCGTAGATTTCCTGGCGCACGTCGTCGTAGAGCTGCCAGCGGCCGTCGGGCTGCCGCTGCGGCGTGGCGTCGCCGAGGAGCACGCCGAACTGCCGCCGCATCTGCGCGAGCGTGCGGCGCAAGAGCCCGGAGTGGGCGAAGGGCCCGAAGTAGCGCGCGCGGGTGTCCTTGCGGATGCGCGTGAGCGCAAAGCGCGGCAGTTCCTGCGCGAAGTCGACGCGCACGAGCAGGAACCGTTTGTCGTCGGTAAAATCCGTGTTGTAGCGCGGCTTCCACTGCTTGATCAGCCGGCCCTCCAGCAGCAGCGCCTCGGGCTCGGACTTCACCTCGATCGTCTCCAAGTCGTGGATCACGTCGATCAACGCGCGAATCTTCGGCTGCGCGATCGTGCGCGCGCGGCCGCGCTGAAAGTAGGACGACACGCGTTTTTTCAGGCTCTTCGCCTTGCCGACGTAAATGATGCGCCCCAGCCGGTCTTTCATCAGGTAAACCCCCGGCCGGTCCGGCAGGGCGCGGCCCTTCTCCTTGAGGTTTACTGAACGGTCGGCTGGCATTTTGCCAAAATCGGCCTATTTCTTTCGTCCGCAAGTATGGTTTCGACCGATCCTTCCACCCTTCAACCCGTGCCCGCCCGCCGCTTCGAGCTGCTGACCCTGGGCGATGAGCTCCTCCTCGGGCTGACGGCCAACGGCCACCTCACCTTCATCGGCGCGCAGCTCGGCAAGCGCGGCGTGCAGCTCGCGCGCAATGTCACCATCACCGACGAGGCCGCGGCGATCGCGCGCCAGTTCCGCGAAAGCTGGGCGCAGGCCGACGTGATCATTACCACTGGCGGACTTGGGCCGACTTGTGACGACCGCACGCGTGAGGTCATCGCCGAGGTGTTGGAGCAGAAACTCGTGTTTGATCCGGAGATCGAAGAGGCCATCGCCGAGCGTTTCAACCGGCTGGGCCGGAAGATGACGCCCAACAATCTCAAGCAGGCTTACCGCTTCGAAAGCGGCGAGGTGCTGCCCAACGCCAACGGCACCGCCCCCGGCCTGTGGGTGGAGCAGGACGGCAAGATCCTGTGCATGCTTCCCGGTCCGCCAAACGAGCTGCAGCCCATGTTCGTCGAGCAAGTGCTGCCGCGGCTGGCTGAGCGCGGTTTGCTGCTGGCGCGCGAGGCCTATGTGCAGATCCGCACTTCGGGCATCGGCGAATCGGCGCTGGAGACGAAGCTGCAACCGATCTTCGACCGTTTCGGGCCGGCGCTGAACATCGCGTTCTGCGCGCACCAAGGCCAGGTCGACTGTCGCTTGAGTTCGCCGTCGGGCGAACTTTCCGCCGTGAAGATCGAGGGAATTGCCGCGGAGTGCGCGGCCCTGCTTGGCGAGGATTTCATGTGCTTTGGCGACGATCCGATGGCCAAGGTCTGCGCCGACCTCCTGCGCGCGCAGGAGAAGACCCTCGCGGTAGCCGAATCCGGCACGGGCGGCATGCTGGCGAGCGCGTTCACCGACCTGTGCGGCGCGGCCAAGTTTTTCCAAGGCGGCGTGATCTGCAGTTCGAATGAGGCGAAGATGACGCTGCTCGATTGTCCCGAGTGCCTGATTTCGCAGCACGGTGCGGTCAGCGCGGAGTGCGCGGTGGCGCTGGCGACGGGCGTGTCCGAGACGCTGGGCGCCGACTACGCCATCGCCATCACGGCGTTTGCGGGACCGTGCAGCGGCACGAAGGAAAACCCCGTCGGCACGATTTTCGTGGCGCTGCATGCGCCGCACGGCGTGTGGTCGAAGAAGCTCAGCTACCCCGGCCCGCGCAAGACGATCAAGACTCGCACGGTCAACATCGCGCTGGACTGGCTGCGTCGCGAACTGGTGCGCACCCAGGGCGGCAACACCCTGCCGGGCCGCCGCTTGACCGCGATGCAGTGAGCCCGGGCTTGCGTGCGTCCGGGCCCGCGGTTAGGTTCATGCCCTCATGAAACTGCTCCGATTCGTTGCGCTGCTTGCTTTCATCGGCCTCAGAGTCTCTGGGGTCCCCGACAATGGCGCAACCCTCGCCCTGCTCGGCGCGTCCTTCCTCGGTCAGCCGGTCGGGCAGACAATCGGCCTGAGTTAAAGAAAGCCATGGCTGCCGCCTGCCGGGATGGTGGCATTCTGGTCGTTTACAGCCTCTCCCGCTTCTCCCGCAGCGTCAGGGATACCTTGGCCCTCGCGGAGCAGTTGGAGGCTTGTAATGCGAATCTAGCCAGCCTGTGCGAGAATCTGGACACCTCGTCAGCCATGGGCCGGATGTTCTTCAAGCTGATGAGCGTCCTTGCCGAGTTTGAACGTGACCAGCTTCGGGAGCGCACTGTCAGTGCCATGAGCCACTTGAGGCAGCACAATCGGCGGATATCCGCCAAGATTCCCCTCGGCTATGACTTGGCGGCGGACGGCATCACCCTGACCCCCAACCAGACCGAGCAGGCTGCCATAGCTCGCATCGTGGAGCGTCGGGCAGGCGGAATGACCCTCGGGGCCGTCGCTCGCAGCATGGTGGCCGATGGCGTGGCTACCAAGCAGGGCGGGCAGTGGACCCCGAAAACCGTGTTGGCAATCCTCCGCAGGCAGGAGAAGCTGGCAGCATGAAGCGCAAGAAGAGCCTCCCCACCGTCAGCAAGTCCGAGGTGGATTCTCTCCCCAAGTCCGAAGCAGTGCTCCTTCGCCTGACCACGCAGGACAAGGCGACGATCTGCAAGGCCGCGAGCAAGCTTCGCCTGACTGTAACCGAGTTCCTCACGAAGTCGGCGCTGATGGTTGCTGAGAAGGTCGGGAAGTGACTTGTCTCCGTGTCTTCTGTGCAGACCCGAAGTTTTACTAGGTCGGGCATGGATAGGCTTTTTATAGAAAGAGCCCATTTTCGTGCCCACTTTTTATACATATAGCGCCACGGCGCGATGATTGCAGGCGGGGGTAAGAGTTGGCCAGCCACGCTCGCAATAGCAGCCACATTGGGGCTAGCTGGGGCGGAAGTGCATCGCAAGACTGGCGTTTCTGCTCGCAGCTTTGGACATCGGTGGACATTAGTGGGCTGTGCGCAAAACTGTGAGCAAAATGCACCAAACTTTTGCGGTTGCCAAAAAGAAAACCCGCATCTCGTTCGAGTTGCGGGCTTTTCTAGCGTGGCGTCCCCACGGGGATTCGAACCCCGGTTCTCACCGTGAAAGGGTGGTGTCC
>JBMSWZ010000069.1:0-6980 GCA_049425105.1 Cephaloticoccus sp. | reverse complement strand
TCCGGAGGGACGGATCAAGCGACACGGACGACCACGGCCGTCGTGTTGTCCCGACCATCGCGTTCCACCGACGCCTCCACCAGCGCCTTGGCGGGATTGGCGCCGTCCTTCGCGCCCGAACGTAGGAGGTCGACGATCTGGTGGGGGTACAATCCCTCGGAGAGGCCGTCGGAACAGAGGAGGAAGAGGTCCCCCGGACGGTGGTCAAGCCGCCCCACCTGGGGGTCGACGAACTGGTTGCCGCCCCCCAGGGCCTTCTGAAGGACATTCCGTCGGGGATGGGACCGCGCCTCGCGCTCGGTGATCTTCCCATTGCGCAGGAGCCAGCCCACGTGGGTGTCGTCGTGGCTCAACTGCCGGAGCTCGTCCGTCCCGTGCGGCAGGTGGTAGATCCGGCTGTCCCCGATGTGCGCGAAGTAGAGCCATTCCGGGGTGAACCAGCACAGGCTCAGCGTGGTTTCCATCCCGGAACACTCCTCGTAGCTGTCGCCCAGATAGACGATGGCCTTGTGGATCTTGAGGAAAAGCTCCCCGAGCACATCGAAGATGCCGGCCTCCAGCCCCTTGGCCTTCTGCTGGAAGGTGCGGGGGAGAAGTCGGGTGATCTGTTCGACCGCGATCCTGCTGGCGATCTCGCCTGCCTTGGCGCCGCCCATCCCGTCACAGACCGCGAAGGCGCAGTCGACCGACCCGAGGGATCCCTCCCCGAGGCGGCCCAGGAGCTGGACCTCCCGGGCGTCGAACTGGAGTCCCAGGAACGAATCCTCGTTGTTGGCCCGGACCTTTCCCCGGTCGGTCCATCCGTGCCAGATGAGCTGCGCGGGCCTAGCTTGCGGTTCCATGGGGTTTGGGAGGGTCCGTCAGAAGGGAGGCGAATTCGAAGTCGATGATGCAGAAGCGTCCATCCGACCGTCTGTAGGTGATGTTGCGCTTGTCGGCATCCTCGTGGCGGACCCCGAAGGCCTCCAGCTCGGTGAACAGCTCCTGCTCGCGCTTGGGATCCAGATGCTCGACGCGCGCCCCACAGTTGGTGGTGACGATCCGCAGCTGATTCTCGTCGGCCTCGAGGAGACGCGGCACGAAGGGGCATTCCCGCTCCTCGAGATGCCGCAGAACCCGGACCTCGTTGGCGAACCGGGTCGCGGCGTCCGGACCGTGGTAGACCTTGATCACCCGCCCGTCGAAGGTGAGCTGTACCGTCGATCGGAGGGTGTCCTTGACCTTGATCATGGTGGATTGGTGGCGCGTCCGTTGCTGCGTCGGATGCCGGCAAGGAGTAGCGCATCCCGACAGATGTCGGAATGTTGTTTTGGCGAAATCTGACCAGCCTGCCCAAAGCCGACCAAGGGGCCGGGTTGGAGCAGACGGGGGCCATGAGGAATCCTTCGTGAGACTGAGGCCCGAAAACAGGGTCGAATCCCTGTGTCGACTCCCGAGGAAGGGGGGTGCCGGGCTTGACGTGGCACCCGAGGTGCTCCTCCATTTGGACTCTCGTTCCGAGACCAAGACTCAAACCAAAGCCTCACTACCATCCATGGCGAAGTACAAACTAGAATACATCTGGCTGGACGGTTACCAGCCGACTCCGAACCTCCGCAGCAAGACGAAGATCGAGGAGTTCAGCAGCTTCCCGAAGCTGGATCAGCTCCCGTTCTGGGGCTTCGACGGCAGCTCGACCCGTCAGGCCGAGGGCCGCAGCTCGGACTGCATGCTCAAGCCCGTCGCCGTCTACCCGGATTCGACCCGGAAGAACGGTGCCCTCGTGATGTGCGAGGTCATGATGCCGGACAAGAAGACCCCCCACCCGAGCAATGCCCGTGCGACGATCCTCGACGATCCGGACGCCTGGTTCGGCTTCGAGCAGGAGTACTTCCTCTTCCAGGACGGCGTCCCGCTGGGCTTCCCCAAGGACGGAGGATTCCCCTATCCCCAGGGCGAGTACTACACGGGTGTCGGCTACAAGAACGTCGGCGACGTCGCCCGTGAGATCGTCGAGGAGCATCTCGACCTCTGCATCGACGCCGGCATCAACCACGAGGGCATCAACGCCGAGGTCGCCAAGGGCCAGTGGGAGTTCCAGATCTTCGGCAAGGGCTCCAAGAATGCCGCCGACCAGATGTGGGTCGCCCGTTACATCCTCGCCCGCCTCGGTGAGACCTACGGCGTGGACATCGAGTGGCAGTGCAAGCCCCTCCGCGGCGCCTTCAACGCTCCGCTCGACTGGAATGGCTCGGGCATGCACTCAAACTTCTCCACCACCTTCCTCCGCGAAAAGGGCGGCAAGGAATACTTCGAGAAGCTCATGGCCGCCTTCAGCAAGCACATGGACGAGCACATCGCCGTCTACGGCCCGGACAATCATCTGCGCCTCACGGGTCTCCACGAGACGCAGTCGATCGACAAGTTCTCCTACGGCATCGCCGACCGCGGTTCTTCGATCCGCATCCCCCACGCCTTCGTCAACGCGGGCTACAAGGGTTACCTCGAGGATCGCCGTCCGAACTCCGCCGCCGACCCGTATCTTGTCGCCGGCCGGATCCTCAAGACGATCCAGACGGTCCCGACCCCCTGAGGCCGGAGTCATCCCCCTCCGGCGCGTTGTGGCGTTTTTTTTGGCCGGAAATATGTCGCGACCGGCCCGGTCGGCGGCTTGAACATGCCGTGTGAATCCGGATCCGGGCGAAACCCATTCCCGCGCGCGCTTCGTCGAGGGCCTGCTGGTGGCGTTGCTCGGCGGAAACCTGATTTGGACCACCCTCTGCCTCGGTGGTTACCGGCCCGAGACGATGCTCATCACCAGCCTGCTCACGGCGGCGGCCCTGGTGGTGCACGGTTTGGGCGCGGCGTGGACGGGCGGGCGCGGATCGCATTGGGTCGGCTGGGCGTTTCTACCGTTTCTTGGCTATGCGGCATGGAACGTTTTGACGGTGACGCCGGTGTGCTGGCGGTGACCGGCGGCAGCCGGAGTGTCTTTGCCAAGGTCATGGCCGTGCTCTGCGCGGCGCTTTACGTGGGCGTGGGTTTCCACCTGTTTCGCACCGGCAACCTGCTGCTGCCGATGACGGCGCCGCTGGGCGCGGCGTTCACGACCAGTTTTGCGGCGTTGATCTGGCAGGTGGTCGAGGAGCAGAAGCAGAAGGGTCGCATCAAGGGCATGTTCGGCACTTACGTTTCGCCCGATCTGGTCGACAACATGATCGAGTCCGGCGAGGACCCGCAACTCGGTGGCCACGACGCGGAGATCACCGCGTATTTTTCGGACATCCAGAGCTTTTCCACCTTTTCTGAAAAACTAGGGTCCGGCCCGCTGGTGGAACTGATGAACGAATACCTCACGGCCTGCACCGACATCGTGCTGGGCGAGGGGGCACGCTCGACAAGTATATCGGCGACGCCGTGGTCGCGATGTTCGGTGCGCCGATCGCGATGCCGGATCATGCCTACCGCGCCTGCGTCGCCACGCAGCGCGTGCACCGGGAGCTGGCGCGCTTGCGCGAAAAATGGAAGGCCGAGGGCGAGCGCTGGCCGGAGATTGTCTGGCAGATGCAGTCCCGCATCGGCCTCAATACCGGCGTCAGCATGATCGGCAACATGGGCAGCCGCACGCGGTTCAACTACACCATGATGGGCGACAACGTGAATCTCGCTGCGCGTATGGAGTCCGGCGCCAAGGCGTGGGGCGCCTACACGATGTGCACCGAGGCCACGCGCCAGGCGTGCCTGAAGCACGGGGGTGACCACGTGGTGTTTCGCCCGCTAGGGCGGATTGTGGTCAAGGGCCGCACTCAGCCGGTGCCGATCCACGAGATCGTCGGGCTGAAGGAGGACGTCACCGACCGCACGCGCGAATGCATCGGGCTCTTTGCGGAAGGCCTGGAGCGTTACTACGCGCGGGATTGGACCGCGGCCGTGGCACGCTTTGAGCGCAGCCGCGAACTCGAGTTCAATGTGCCGGGCGTCGTGTCGAACCCGTCCTTGGTTTACCTCGACATCACGCGCCACTATTAGGCCAACCCGCCGGCCGAAGGCTGGGACGGTGTATACGTGATGAAGGAAAAATAAAACCCGCACGCGCGCGGGGCGGTGCGGGTTGAGAGGGCGGCGGGCCTTCGCCTTACTTGAGCAGCATTTCCTTCACGGACTTGCCGGCCGGGATCATCGGCAGCACGTGCTCGGTGTAGGGCACGATGACGTCGAGGACGTAGGGGCCGTCGTGGTCGAGCATCTCCTGGATGGCTTCCTTAAGCTCGCTCTTCTTGATGACGCGTCGACCCTTGATGCCGTAGCCTTCGGCGATCTTTACGAAATCCGGATAAAGGGCGTCGGGGTTGTCCGGGCTGCCCACGTTCGACTCGTCGCCGAGGATGGTGTTGCCGCGGACGCTGCCGTAGAAGCGGTCCTCCCATTGCACCACCATGCCGAGGTGCTGGTTGTTTAAGATCATGGCCTTGGCGTTGATCTTCTCAATCTTCGCCGTGGCGAGCTCCTGGATGTTCATGGCGAAGGAACCGTCACCGTCGATGTCGATGACCTCCTTGTCGGGGCAGGCCACCTTGGCGCCGAGGGCGGCAGGGTAGCCGAAGCCCATCGCGCCGAGGCCGAGCGAGCTGATGTAGCGGCGCGGCTCGTTGAACCGGTAGAACTGCGCGGCCCACATCTGGTGCTGGCCCACGCCGGTCGTGATGATGGCCTCGCCCTTGGTCAGCTCATGCAGCGTGGCCACCGCTTCCTGCGGCTGGATGTGCTTGCTCGGCTCGTAGGTGAAGGGGTGATCCTTTTTCCACTTCGCGACCTGCTGGTGCCAGGCGGAGGTGTCGGGCGGCGTGAACTTCGCGGCGGCGGCGAGGGCGTTGAGGCGGGTCAGCGCATACTTGATGTCGCTCACCACGGCCAGCTGCACGGCCTTGTTCTTGTTGTGCTCCGAGGCGTCGATGTCGATGTGGACGATCTTCGCGGCCGCGGCAAACTTGCTCGTGTCGCCGGTGATGCGGTCGTCGAAGCGCGCACCGAAGCAGAGGAGCAGATCGCACTGGTCGACCGCCCAGTTGCCGTAGGCGGCGCCGTGCATGCCGAACCAATGCATCGAGAGCGGATGCGACTCTGGGAAGGCGCCGAGGCCCATGAGCGTAGTCGCGACCTGGATGTTGGTCGTCTCGGCAAAGGTCTTCAGCTCGGCCGACGCCTCGGCCGAGATGATGCCGCCGCCCACGTAGAGCATGGGCTTCTTCGCTTCGGCGATGAGGGCGAGGATCTGCTTGAGCTGGTCATCGGTCGCTTCGTGCGCGCAACCGACATAGGGGTTGCTGAACTCCACGGTCGCGGGGAACACCGGCTGGAAGACGGCCTGTTGCACGTCCTTCGGGATGTCGATCACGACCGGGCCGGGGCGACCCGAGCGCGCGAGGTGGAAGGCCTCCTTGAAAATCCGCGGCAGCTCGTGCACATCGGTGATCAGGTAGGAGTGCTTCACGATCGGCAGGGTCATGCCGTAGAAATCGGTCTCTTGGAACGCCATCTTGCCGATGTATTTGGTATACACCTGGCCGGTGATGGCCACGAGGGGGACGGAGTCCATGAAGGCGTCGGCGATGGCGGACACGAGGTTGGTGGCGCCGGGGCCACTGGTGGCCATGCACACGCCGACCTTGCCGCAGGCGCGGGAATAGGCCTCGGCGGCGAAGGAACCGCCCTGCTCATGCCGGGGCAGGATCACGCGGATCTTGTCGCTGCGCGCGAGAGCTTGGTGCAGCTCTTGGCTGGCGCCGCCCGGGTAGGCGAAAATCGTGTCCACGTCCTCACGGATCATGCACTCGACGACGGCGTCGGCACCCTTCATTTCGTGGCCGATTTCGGCCTTCGGGAATGCAGCTGGAGAGGTCGTGGTTTTCATAGGACGGAAAAAAGGGTGGTCACCGAAGCAATTTCCGGGCGTTTGGGCAAGTCTGCGGGTGCGCGGGATTGTCATACGGTTTTTCAGTTGGCGGGGCCGGGGCGGCCCCCCAGCTTGGGCGCATGTTGAAATTGTTGTTCATCGGGGACATCGTCGGTCGCCCGGGCCGCGATATCGTCAATGAGCGCCTCGCCGCCCTCCGCACGGAGCACGCCGTGGATTTTGTCGTGGCCAACGGCGAGAATGCCGCGGCTGGCGCGGGCATCACCGGGGCCATCGCCCAGTCACTGCTGGGGGCGGGGGTCGACGCGATCACGCTCGGGGACCACGTCTGGGACCAGCGCGAATGGGCGCATGAGATCACGCGCATCGAGCATGTTTGTCGCCCCGCCAACTTGCCCGCGGCGTGCCCGGGTTGGGATCATTTGATCATCGAGGCGCGGGGTTTCCGCGTGGGTGTCTTCACGGTGCTGGGCCGGCAATACCTTGGGATGAAGGCCGAGTGTCCGTTCTTGTGCGCCGACCGCATGATCGAACAGCTGCGCGGCCAGACGGATGCCATCATCGTCGAAATCCATGCCGAGGCCACGTCGGAAAAGCAGGCCCTGGGGTGGTATCTGGACGGCCGCGTGACGGCGGTGCTTGGCACCCACACGCATGTGCCCACCGCTGATGCCCGCGTGCTGCCCAAGGGCACGGCGTTCATCTGCGACGTCGGCATGACCGGCCCGTATGCCTCCGTGTTGGGCCGGGAGACGGACCCGGTGGTGGCGAAGTTTCTCGATGGGATGCCGCGGCGTTTTCCCGTGGCGGAGGGCGACGTGCGGCTTTCCGGCGCGTTGATCGAAATCGATCCGGGCATGGCCCGGGCGCAGAAGATCGAGTTGCTGACGGTGCGCTGAAGCACGCGATGCGCTGAAGCTGGAACGCGTGGTCCCCAACGCGTTTCGACGCGCGAAGCGCGCCGAGTCGGAGGGAGCGCAGCGCATTGCGGTCAATGCGTTCCACCGGGCATGCGGGTAGGGCGCGTTGTCCCTAGCGCGCCGTCTGAACGCCGGCCTGCGGCCGACGCGGCGGAGCGCAGCCGGCA
>JBMSWZ010000068.1:0-6985 GCA_049425105.1 Cephaloticoccus sp. | reverse complement strand
TGTCGCCGTCGTTCTGGTAGTTCTTCGCGGCGTTGATGCCGCCCTGCGCGGCGATGGAGTGCGCGCGGCGCGGGCTGTCGTGAAACACGATGCACTTCACCTTGTAGCCGAGCTCGGAGAGCGTGGCGGCCGCGGACGAACCGGCGAGGCCGGCACCGACGATGACGATCTCGTATTTCCGCTTGTTGGCCGGGTTGACGAGCTTGGAGTTAAACTTGTGGTTGCGCCACTTGTCGGCCAGCGGGCCGGGGGGAATGTTGGAATTGAGGGTGGCCATGGCGGAACTCAGTTCTGGGCGGTGGAAGGGGCGTGCACCTGGGCGTCCGGATGCGGCGCGAGGGCCCCGGTGAGAATCGCCCCGGGGATGGCCAGGTTGCCGAGGAAGTAGAGTAGGCAGATCAATGCCACGACTTTGCGCAGGGCGCCGGCCCAAGTCTGCGAACGCCAGCCGATCGTCTGGAACAGACTGTCCATGCCGTGCAGCAGGTGGAACGAAAGCAGGCCGACAGCGATGATGTAGAAGATCGCGACCGGCGCGCCTTCAAAGCCGCGGTAGACCATGAGGTAAACGTTATCGACCTCGGTGCCGGCGGCGACGACCGGGAAGCCCGCGACCGAATACGCCTCGCGCATCACATAGCTGTGGCCGGCCTTGAAGTCCGCCGGATCCGTCACGCCGAGGGTGAAGTGCGCCAGATGGTAAATGATGAAGGCTAGCACCACGTAGCCAGTCCAGCGGATGTAGCGCGAAGCCAGCGACGCCCGGATCCAGTGTTTGCCGGTGGGAGTCGCGCCGCGCGCCTTGCGGTTCTCAATGGTCAACACCGTGGCGGACCAGACGTGGATGATCACGCTCGCGAGGAGCACGATGCGCGCGACCCAGAGCAGCGGCCCGGTCTGGTGCAGGAATTGCGCATAGCCGTTGATCTTGTCGGGGTGCTCAAAGATCTGGAGGTTGCCCACCAGGTGGCCGATGGCGAAACCGACCAAGAGGACACCCGTGGCGGCCATGAGAAACTTCCGGCCGATGGATGAGCGAAATAGGTTGGCAAGGGGACTCATGAGGGCAGGTCGGGAAGCGGGGGTTAACGCAACCGGCCCAATGGGTAAGCCAAAAGCCCTCACCTTGTAAAGGTTGCGGCTCATTCCACCGGGTGCCGCGACTGAATATTAGGCACCCTAACCGCTTCGAGAAGGGTTTCGGCGCCGCCCCGAAAACCCTTTATTTCGCCAGCGGCTTGAGCAGCGTAAACTTGCCGCTCGCAGTCGGAGCAATGACCCGGCGGCGGAAGGCGTTCACGCGCACCCCCTCCCCCAGCATCGCAGCCAAGGCGGACTCGACCTCCGGGCTCGCGGTCTCATCGGCCACGTAATGGAAGTCCCAACGGTTGGCGCTGGTCTGCACGAGGCTGTAGTGCCAGCAGGCGAAGTTGGCCGGCAGCGCCGCGTCGACGTCGTAGACCGACACGATGGAGCCGTCCGGCCGGAAATACAGGTCGCGCTCGCGGCCCAGCAGACGGAAGCCGGTCGGAAGTTTCTGCACGATGTCACCGGTGTGATAGCGCAAAAGGGGCATGGCCTTGCGATCGCGGGTGGTCACATGGATCTGAAAAACATCGGCCAGTCCCTCACGCCACGGCACGAGTTCGATGAACGCGTTGGCATCGATGGCCTGCGAGTTGTCCTTGAAGGCCTCACCGACAAACAGGTAACCCGCCTCGGTCGAGCCGTAGAGATCGACCTGCGGCGCGGGAAACACCTCGGCGATGCGGGCCGCATGCTGACGGCTGGCTTTGCCATAGGTGAGGATCGCGGCCTTCACGCTCGCAACCTGCACGCCGCGTTTGGCCACGGCCCGGGCCAGCAACGACAGGTAAACCGGCTCGCCCTCGATCACCTCGGGCTTGGTGGCCTGCAGCTCCACGACGATCCGGTCCCATTCGCTTTCAGGGAATGAGAACGGATCACTCGAAAGATTCAGGTAAACCGTGCCGTTGAAGTAGCGGTGCGGAAACGGATGGTCCTCGTAGGGACAGAGATTGCTCGAGCAGCCAATCGGCGCGAGGACGCACTTGCGGTAGGGACGGCCGACAAATTGGCGCAGGATCGGCGAAGCCTGGTAGGCGCGCTCAGTCTGGGCATCCCACCAGCCTTCCTCCATGATCACGGTCATGGGCGACTGCGTGGTGCCACCCGTGGACTCGTATTCAAAGCGCTTGTCCTGCAGGCCGCGCTCAATCTCGGTGTAATCGCCAAAGAAAGCCTGGTGGCCGCGCTCCACGATTTCCTGCTTCGAAAGCGCGGGCATTTCACGATAACAAGACCACTGCAAAGGCTCGGCGTGCAATGCAAAGCGCTGACGGTAAAGGGGGCTATGCGTGTAGATCCGCCGAATTTCCTCCTCCAGTGTCGCAGGCACGCGGTCGGGATCCACGGGATTCACCATGGGGTGGGAATTGGCAAAAGCGGGGGCGGACATGACGGACGGCGATTGGCAGGAAACGGCTCGGCGGGGTGAAGTCAAACGCCGCGGGCCTTCATTTCGGCCCACACGGGCTCGAACAAGAAAAGCGCGTTGAGCACGAGGCTGTGACGTATCTCGCCCCGTCGGGCGGCGGCCATGACCGCGTCGACCGGCTGCAGGCGCACCTCGATTTCCTCGTCGGCGTCCCACTCCACCGCCGCACGGCGCTGCGCGCCCGTGATCAGGACGATGTGGCAGGTGTTGCTCTGAATCGCGGGGTTTGGATCAACCGTGCCCAGCAGCCTCGGCGCATCGCCCCCATAGCCGGTCTCCTCGCGCAACTCCCGCGCCGCCGTCTCCAGCGGCGACTCCGCCGCGTCCATCAAGCCGCCGGGAATCTCCACGGTGAAATCATCGACGCCGAAGCGAAACTGCCGCACGAGCACGAGCTGGTGGTCGGGCGTGATCGCGACGATGTTGACCCAGCCGGGCGGACGCATGACGACAAAATCCTTCTCCGTGCCGCGACGCGGATGGCGGAAGCGCACGCTGTGCAAATCAAAGACGCGCGTGCGCGCGAGGACCGAATGGCCCTGCTGCTCCCAGCGGGCGGGTGACTGATCGGGATTCGGCATCGGTCAAAAAAAATGCCTCCTGACCGCGGGTCGAGGAGGCATTGGAAATGCGAGCGTGAAGCTTATTTCTTCGGCAGCTTCAGCTTCTGGCCGACGTCGAGACGGTTCCAGTTCACGCCGGGATTGACGGAAAGCAGGTCTTGCAGCGAAACGCCCTTGGCGCGCGCGATCTTCGCGCCGGTGTCACCGGACTTGACGATGTATTCGTCGGGACCAGCCACGGCCGGGGCACCCCCACCGGCCTTCGGCGCGGCGGCCTTCGGCGCTTCCTCAAGCTTCGTGATCGAAGCGCGGAGGCTCGCGAGCTCGGGGCCAACCTGGTTGAAGGCGTCCTGCGTCGAGCGCGTGAGCGTGGCGAGATCGCGCGAAGCCTTGGCAGCGGCCTCAGACGCGGTGCTCACCTGGCTTTCGAAGGTGTCGACGCGCGCCTTTTGTTCAGCCAGCGCGCGGTTCACGCTGGAAAGTTTGATGGCGGAATATCCGCCGAGCAGGAGCCCGATGACGCCGACGATGATTCCGCCGACGGGCAACATGCTGTTGTTTTCACGAGAAATAGTGTCCATGGGTCAAAGAGGGTGCCAAGGAGGACTAACTCATCGCCCCCTTGACGCAAGGATAGATTATTAACAGCCCTGCACTTGCCCAATTTTACGGTCTCCAAACCGCCCTGCCGCGCGCCGTCAAAGCGACCCGATCGGAGCCGGTCATTGACAACCCGGTTCGAATCGTGCCCCTTGGGCCGCGGTTTTCGGGGCGTAGCTTAGCCTGGTAGAGCGCCTGGTTTGGGACCAGGAGGCCGGGGGTTCAAATCCCTCCGCCCCGACCACCGCCAGAACGTGCGCGGAGATACCCCGGAAATCCCGTGGAATACTGCGTAAATGGCATGATTCGCGGTTTAATCGCCGAATCGCCGCTAGCATGGTCGGAGCATCGTCGACACCTCCGGCCATGAAGAACAAAGCCATTGCTGTTAGCGCCCTCCTGTGGGCCACCTTCACGGCTACAGCAAATGCCCAGATTGTCTGGGACTTAGGCACAAATGCAGGCAACACCGCCCCCTCGTCAAACAGGGTGTCAAACTTGACCGCCTCGGTGATCAGCCAGCTCAACAATAACGGCGTCACTACGTTGTTGTCCGCTGCGTCGCCCTCTTCCGGTTACCTCGGCGCCAGCGGTCAGTACAACGCTGCATCAAGTGTAGTCGCGGGACCCTTGGATCTTTCAACCTCGACCTACTACCAATTTACGCTGACGCCCAAGACCGGGCACGAAGTTTTCCTGACCAGCATCTCTTTCGGCACCCGTTCCACCTCGTCAGGGCCGACCAACGTGGCGGTCTACACCAGTGATGACGATTTCACCTATGCCATTGCAGTGCCGGGATCAGCACTGCAACTTGGGCCCTGATTTCTTCCGGTCCACTCGCCTCCGTCAGCGGGACTGTCTCTTCGCCGCTGGTGGTGCGGATTTACGGCTATGGCGGAACCGGTTCGACCAGCACCGCCAACTGGCGAATCGATGACCTCAGCGCGTCTGCCGAGTCCGTCGTCCCGGAACCCACTACCTACGGTCTAATCCTCGGCAGCCTAACAGTGGTGGCGACTATCCTTTTCCGCCGGCGCCAGCCGGCGATCACGGCCTAGGCGCTCCGAAATTTTCTCGCAACAAGGCCCGCATCGCTGCGGGGCTTGTTCCTGTCCGGTGTCGCCGCGAACGGCGGAAGGTTATTTGCCGAGGTTGAATTTGATACCGGCGCCGCTGTCATCAGCCGGGGCCGCCGCCGGGGCGGTTGCCGCCGCGGGCGCAGTCGACGCCGGAGCAGCCTTGGCGACCTGCAGAGTCATCAGGCGCTGCGACCACGGGCTGGCGGGATCGATCTGCATGATTTGCGTGGCGAGCTGGCGGAAGGTGGCGTCATCGCCGGCGGCGTGAGCGCGGCTGGCAAGGTGGTAAGCGGCCTCGGTGCGGATCCCAATGGCAACCGTTGCAGCGTCCGCCAAGGCTTTCAGGTCCGATTCAGCTTCGACCGTGTTGCCCGCCTGCAGGCGGGACATCGCGAGGCCCAGCGCGGCCCGATCGGCCAGAGCGCCGGCGGCCAGATCTTCGCGGGCCGACGTGTAAGCGGCAATGGCGTCCCCGGAACGACCGTCCGCGTAAGCGGCATCCGCGACCTGCAGCCAGGCCACTCCGGCAAGTTCATGGCCGGCGTTGGCCTGGGCGAAAGCCTGGCGCTGCGCCGGGGTGGACGCCTTGGCGTATTCTGCCCCCAGCGATTGCTCCTTTTGCGCAGCCAGGTAATCCCAGGCGCCGCGCCCCACAATGACCGCCAACACCACCACGACCACGAGGTAAAGGGTGCGCCGGTGGCGCGACCAAAATTCATTCAGCTTCTCTTCGAAGCCGGGGGTGACATTGACCTCGGGGCCGGGGCCGGCGGGATTTTCGGACGGGGAAGGTGTGCTCATGCGCAAGGTGGTTGGGCGGGAAAGGCGTCACCCAAGCAAACGCACGGCCGGCTGTAAATGCCGGAAACAAACGGCACCCGCCCGGGAAAGATCCGGTTTCCGGGTTCAGTCCAGGACCGTGACGTTGCGCTTGAAGTGCTGGATCGGCTTCACCCCGACCTGCTCCCGCTTGAGGGCTTGGATGCCGTGCAAGGCCGCATACGCGCCGGTGATCGTGGTCATGATGCACACGTTGTGGGCGTAGGAGGCCGCGCGAATGGCATTCTCGTCGCGCCGCGGAATCATGCCGCCAGGGGTGTTGATCACCATCTGGATCTTGCCGTTCTTGATCAGGTCGACGGCCGTCGGGCGGCCCTCGTCAATCTTGGCAAGGCGCGTGACCGGGACGCCATTCTCGGTGAGCACCTTGGCGGTGCCGCTGGTCGAATAGAGGTCAAAGCCCAGCGCCGCGAGCTGGCGGGCGAGGTCAACCGCGCGGGCCTTGTCGGCATCCTTGACGGAGAGGAACACGTTGCCGCGGACCGGGAGGCCGGGTTTCACCGCGGCCTGAGCCTTGGCGAAGGCGATACCCAGGTCGGCGTCGAGGCCCATGACCTCGCCGGTGGAGCGCATTTCCGGCCCGAGCGTGATCATGGCGCCGGGGAAGCGGACGAAGGGGAACACGGCTTCTTTTACGCACCAGTGCTTCGGGGTCTGCTCCTTGGTGAAGCCGAGTTCCTTGAGCGTGCGGCCGGCCATGACTTGCGCGGCGAGCTTCGCCAGGGGCACGCCCATGGCTTTGGCAACGAAGGGCACCGTGCGCGAGGCGCGCGGGTTGACCTCAAGGACGTAGAGCTGGTTGTCCTTGATCGCGAACTGGACGTTCATCAGGCCGACGACCTTGAGCTCTTTCGCGAGCGCGTGGGTCGCCTCGCGGACGACTTGCAGCATGTCCTTCGAAAGCGTGTGCGGGGGCATGACCATCGAGGCGTCGCCCGAGTGCACGCCGGCGAACTCGATGTGTTCGAGCATGCCGCCAATGACCGAGGTCTGGCCGTCGGCGATGCAATCCACATCGAGCTCGATGGCGTCCTCCAGGAACTTGTCGATGAGCACCGGCTTGTCCGGCATGACGTCGAAGGCCTGGCGGATGACAGCCTGGAACTCGGTCTCGTTGTAAACGATGAACATGCCGCGGCCACCGAGCACGAAGGACGGGCGCAACAGCACGGGGAAGCCGACCTCGCGGGCGAAGACCAAGGCTTCCTCTTGGTTCATGGCCGTGCGGTTGGCCGGTTGCTTGAGGCCGAGCTTGTTGAGAATCGCGGCGAAGAGTTTGCGGTCCTCGGCGGTGTCGATGCTCTCCGGCGACGTGCCGATGATGTTCACGCCGTGCGCCTTCAGGGACGAAGCGAGATTAAGCGGCGTCTGGCCGCCGAACT
>JBMSWZ010000067.1:0-7005 GCA_049425105.1 Cephaloticoccus sp. | reverse complement strand
CCCCACGCCGCCCAGGATTCCGGTGATCAACCCGGTGAAGGTCAGCCACAGCTGGACAAATTCCAAGAAGCGCACCGGATGCTGGATCAACCGCAAGGCCGCGGTGGCCGCCCGGCTGCCGTCGAGCGACTCCTGATCCAAGGTGGATTTCCGCGCGGAGACCACCGCGGTCTCGGCCATGGCGACCAAGCCGTTGGTCAGGGCCAGCAGGCAGAGCAGGGAGAGTTCAAGCGTGTAGCCGAACATGAAAGTCCGCACCGTAGCCCATCAGCGGGCGGGTGCAACCCTTCATGCTTGGTTCCGCGCCGGCCGCGGGCGGCGCGGCTGAACGGTTGGGCTTGGAAAGACGGATAACGGCCGGCAGGCTCGCCGCCGTTCATGAAAGCACTCCTGGCCGTAGTCTCGTCGTTCCTGGAGAGCCGCACCAGCCGGTCGAACCTGCTCGCCCTGTGCAAGCTGCTCGCGGTGCTCTTTTTGCTCATCGCGCTTTTCAGCACCGGATTCCACTACCTGATGGCGCGCGAGGGCCAGGACCACACGTGGATGACCGGGGTTTACTGGACGCTGACTGTGATGACGACGCTGGGCTTCGGCGATATCACGTTTCACACGGACATCGGGCGTGGATTTTCGCTGCTGGTGCTGGTGACCGGCGTGCTGCTGCCGTTCACGTTCATCGAGTTCTTTTATGCGCCGTGGATAAAGGCGCAGGCCCGGGCCCAGGCGCCGCGCGAACTGCCCGCGGAAACCAGCCGGCACGTGCTGCTGACCCGCCACGGGCCGATCACGAAATACCTGATCAAGCTGCTGCGCCGGCATCACTACGACTTCTACATCCTGGCGCCCTCGCTGGCCGAGGCGCTGGAGCTGCATGAGCAGAACCTGCCGGTGGCGCTGGGCGAATTCAACGATCCCGAGACCTATGCGCGCCTGCGCGTGGCCCGCGCCGCGATGGTCGTGACCACCCGCAGCGACATCATCAACACCAACGTGGCCTTCACCGTGCGCGAGGTGTCGGCGAAGGTCCCGGTGGTGGCGACCGCCACCAGTGACTCCGGCCGGGATGCGCTGGAACTGGCCGGCGCCAGCAAGGTGCTGCAGCTCGAGCACATGATGGGCCAGGCGCTGGCACGCCGGGTGATCGATCGCGACGCCTCGGCGCACCTGATCGGCGAGCTCGACGGCTTGCATATCGCCGAGGCAAGCGTGGCGGGCACCCCGTTGGTCGGCATCACGCTGGCCAATTCGGAGTTGCGCGCACGCACCGGCGTGAGCGTGGTGGGCTATTGGGATCACGGCGACTTCAAGCCCACGCAGGCGGAAAGCGTGCTGGCGCCCAACACCATTCTCGTGCTCGCCGGCACCCCCGCGCAGATCAAGCGCTACAACGAGCAAGTCAACTGTCGGGACACCGGGGACAGCTTCGTCGTGATCATCGGCAGCGGGCGCGTCGGCCGCGCGACCTCGGCCGCCCTCGCCGAGCGAAAGATCAACTGGCACATCATCGAGCAGTTGCCGGAACGCGTGCGCGAACCGCAGCGCTCGACCATCGGCGATGCGGCCAATCTCGATGTCATGGTGGCGGCGGGCGTGCGCCGGGCGTCGTCAATTCTCATCACCACGCACGACGACGCCACCAACATCTACCTGACCATCCTCTACCGCCGCCTGCGGCCCAACGTGCAGATCATCAGCCGCTGTGCGAACGAACACAACGTGCAGACCCTGCACCGCGCCGGCGCCGACCTCGTGCTCTCTTATGCGTCGATGGGCGCCAACTCGATCTTCAACGAATTGCGGGGCAGCGACAGCCTGCTGCTGGCCGAAGGCGTCAACCTGTTCCCGGTTCCCGTGCCCGCCGGCCTGGCGGGGAAGACCATCCGCCATTCGTCTATTCGTCCCGAGACCGGGTGCACGATTATCGCCGTGGGCCGGAAGGCGGACCGCGCCATTAATCCGCCGCCTGACACCGTGCTGCAGCTCGGGACGGAGATCCTGCTTGTCGGGACCTTGGAGGCCGAGGAGCGGTTCTACGAACGCTTCATGCCCGGCGAACGCCGCAAGGCCTGATCGTCGGCACCCCAGCGCCGATGGGTCTAAATCGGGCGATGGGTTTGCTGAGGACCTCACGCAGAGGCGCGGAGACGCAGAGGAGAATTCAGAAGCCAGGAAACCAGGAAGTCAGAGTTCGTGGCTTCTGAATTTTAATCCTCACCCCGATAACTTTGCGATCCGCTGCGCGACGTCGTCGTGGAGGCGGGCGATGCGGGCGGCGGCGAAGTCGGCGACGGAGAGGGTGTCGTCGTGGGCGAGGGGGGTGAGGTCGAGGGCCCAGCAGACTTCGGTGAATGCGTCAGTGGCGTGGGAGGTGTGAAAGGTGGCGTTGGCCTGGCGGCGGCCAAGGGCGGCGACGTCGTAGCGTTTGCCGCCGGCGATCTGCGAGGCGAAGACCTGCATGATCGGGAGCTTGAGCTCGGGGTGCGCGCTGGCGTAGAGGGCGACCTTCTCGTCGTCCATCAGCCAGTCGAGCCCGCGCCAGGCCTCGATGCCAAGGACGCGCGGGGGACGCTGGTGGCGCGGCAGGGCGCGGATGGCGTCAAGGCAGCGCAGCAGCACGGCGACGTGGGTGTCGTGCTTGTCGAGCGGCTGGTGCAGGTAAACCACCTGCGGCCGGGAGGCGGCGAAAATGGCGGTGAGGTCGGCGCGAACGCCGGGGTGCGCGGGCTCCTTCACGTCGGCGCTGGGGTGCGCGAGCTGGATCTGCAAATTGTAACGGCCGAAGCGCGCGGCCTCGCGCTGTTCTTCGCGCCGGACGGCCTGCATCTGCTCATCGGTGTGGCCGGCAAAGGGGCCGGTGCGGCTGGAGCCGGCGCCGTTGGTCACGGTGACGCCGGTGAGGAAGCGGTCGGCGCGGCCGTAGCACGCGGTCACGGCGGGGTAGGCGTTGATCTCGATGTCGTCCTGATGGGCGATGACGCAGAGGTGCGTGGTGCGGGCGAGGGCGGCGGCGGGGTCGCCGCCGGCGGGCACGTAGACGTCGGCCTGAGGGTGGGAGAATTTCATCAGCGGGCGGCGGCGAGGATGCGGTCGATTTCGCCGGTTTGGGACTCGATGCTGCGGACCAAGGCGAACTGGGTGCGCGTGCGCACGAGGTTGTGGGTGGGGTATTTGATTTTGTAGTAGGTGTCGCCCTGCAGGTAGTCGGTGAGGAAGCGGAGGCCGTTTTCATAGGCCATGAGCTTGCCGGCGAAGCCGAGGAGGCTGCGCTCGCGGGCGTTGAGGACGGAGCCGACGGCGGACGAGAGGTAGCCCTCGACCAGCACCTGGAAGAGGCGGAGATCGACCCGCATGTTGGCCGGATCGGGGTCGTCCTCGAGGGTGGTGCTGGCGGAGGTGCGCATCATCTCGCCGAAGTCGTAGAGCGGGAGGCCGGGCATGATCGTGTCGAGGTCGATGACCGCCACGGCGCGGTGCGTGGCGTCGTCGAGCATGACGTTGTTGATCTTGGTGTCGTTGTGCGTGACTCGCTCGGCGACCTGGCCCTTGGCCAGCAGGTCGAGGAGCACATCGGCATCGGCTTCCCGCGAGCACGCGAAGTCGATCTCGGGCTGCACCTCGGCGGCGCGGCCGGCCTTGTTTTCCGCCAGCGCGCGGCGGAAATTTTCGAAGCGGCTGCGCGTGTGGTGGAAGTTGGGAATGGTCTCGTGGAGCCGGCCGCCGGGCAGGTCGGCGAGCTGGGCCTGAAAATCGCCGAAGGCTTGCGCGGCCTCGCGGGCCTCCGCCTCGTTGGTCACGCGGTCGACGGTGTGGGCCCCCTCGATAAAATCGTAGAAGCGCCACCAGCTACCGAGGGCGTCGCGGGCGCAGGCGCCGCCGTCGGCGGCGGGGACCAGGGTGAGCTGGCGTCCGCCCGGGCCGGCCTTGGCGTTGAGATGGGCGGTGACGCGCCGGATGTTGTCCATGAGCGATGGCACGTCCTTGAAAATGCGGTCGTTGATGCGCTGCGCGATGTAGCGGCGTGGCCGGGCGGCGCCGGTATCACAATGAACGACAAAGGTGTCGTTGATGTGCCCGCTGCCGTAATGCGCGGCGCGGTCGAAGCGGCCTTCGAGCTGGAAGAGGGCGAGGACTTCCGCGAAGTGGGAGGGAACGGGCGTTTCACTCATGGCGAAGCTCGTAGTGTAAAGGCGTGCATCCGGCCCGCGGCGAGGGTTTTGCGGCGTGGGAGCGTGATTTGTCCGGATTTGCCCATCGCGATCCCGCGCACCGCGATCCGGCCGTGCGTCACGGTGATCGCGATGCGGGGCCGGCGGCCCGGCGTGATGCGCACGGTGCCCCAGGCGCCGCCCGCGGCCCACGGCCAGGTGACGGGGCGGCGCGGCGCGGCGAAGCGCAGCGTGCCGTCGAGCGCGGAGTAATGAAAACCGGAGAGCGCGGGCACAAGGCCCCAGCTCGCCATGGCGCGCGCGTAGTGGTGGCCGCACTCGGCCTCGTCGAAGGGGTTGCGCTTGCGGCCGTCATAGCGCGCGCGGATGTCGCGCACCACCGCGAGCGCGTCGCGGGTCGCGCCGGCCTGGATGAGGCTGAGCGCGAGGCAATATTCAAAGCCCGTCATGACCTCGGTGTAATACGGGAAGGGCCGGGCGGGCCGGCGGCCGCGCGGATAGGAGGCCATGAGCACGGCGGTCTCGTCGCCGAGCACGTAGCTGCGCATGTGGTTGAAATGCCCGCCGAAGCCGTGGCGCCGGTTGTGGCGCAGCACGGCGCGCAGGGCGGCGCGTTCGTGCTTGGCGTCGAGCAGATCGCCGAGATCCTCGAGGTGCGCGTTGACCTGGCCGGCGAGCTGGTCGATGAGGCAGCCGGCGGCGAGTTGGAAGTCGGGGTTGGCGGGGTCCTTGGCGCCCATGCCGACGGCGAGGCCGGGGCGGATTTCGTCCCAGGATTTCACCGGGCGCACGTGGTGCTCGTAGTAGTCACCGTTGAACAGGTTGGCGTCGACCCAGCTGCGGCCGCGGGTGGAGAGGTCGCGGCATTTTGCCGCGAAGGCGTCATCGCCAAGCGCGCGGGCCATTTCTTCCGCGGCGCGGAGGGCGCCGAGATACCACGTGGCCATCTGTGGGTTGGGCCCGAAATACTCCACGTCCATGGTGTTGTGCTGACAGCCCTCCATGACGCCGTCCTGATCGGCGTCCCAACCGCCGGGCACCCACGCGAAGGCGAGGGCCTGCTTTGCGCGCGGCCAGAGGGTGCGCAGCCACGCGGTGTCGCCGGACAGCCGCCATTCACGGTGCAGCTTGAGCAGGCACCCCATCTGGCCGTCGGCCGCGGCGAGGGCCTGCGGCAGGTCGTCGCGCAGCGGCAACGGCACGCGGAAGGTCATGAAACCGTCGTCGCGCATGGCGTGCTGGGAGAACTCGATTTCGCGCATCGCGCGGGCGAGGTCGGGGAAAAGGTGCGCGGTGGCGTGCTCGTAATTCCAGACGTGGGTGCAACTGCCATGGCAGCTGCCGGTGCGATCGAAGCAGCCTTCCCAGCCGAAGAACCGCCCGTCGGCGGTGCGGAAGCAGGTCTGCGAGCGCAGGGTGGAGAGGTTGAACAACGCGGCCTCGCGCACGACGGCGTGGAGGTCGTTTTCCACCAGCGTGCGGGCGAAGGCGACGGTGGTGTGCTCCAGCTTGCGCCAGTGGCGCGCGGCGTGGGCGGCGGCGGCCCAGGCGTCGGCAAATTGGGTTGCGTAGTAATTGCCGACCGTGGCGGGCACCTTGCGAGGCTCGCGGCCCCAGGCGCGGCGGTTCGGGAAATGCCACGCGAGCACGAACTCGACGGTGCGGGTGGCGCCGGGTGGAATGTCCACGGCGACGGCGAGCGCGGCGGTGGGGGAGTCGACCTTGTCGGTGCGCGGTTCGAGGCGGCCGTCGGCGGCAAAGTCGTCCCAGAATTCCAGCAGGGCGTCGGACCAACCGTAATCCGCCCAAGTCGTGCGATGCGTGACGCCACGGCGCGCGGTGGTGGCGAGGGCGAGCGTGCCCCAAGTTTCGGCGTCGCGGTCCACGCCTTCGGAGGCGAGCGCCACGCCGCGCAGGCCGGGCGATTCGCGCCAAGTGTTTTTGCCGGCCTTGGCGCCGGTGGGATTCAAGCGGCCGCGAAACTCGTCGAGGGCGAGGGCAAAGCCATCCTCACCGATGAAGTTGGGCAAAGCCGCCGCCACCGCGGCCTGCACGCGGGAACGCGAAGGATTGTGCAATGCGACGCGCACGAGGGCCACGGGCAGGCCGCTGCGGTCGCTGTCGCCGGGGATGAGCGGGTTGAACGCCTGCACGGTGGCGCGGACGGGGACGGCGGGATCGGCCAGCGCCAGTTCGCCGAGCGGGTAGGCGGTGCGAAACGTGGCGCGGGCAAAACGCGGCAGGCCGGCATTGGGCGCAGGCGCGCCTTCCGCGCCCTCCCATTCGGCAATCGGCAGCGGACCCTCGAGCAGCCGCGTGACCGGGGCCTGGCCGGCGCGCCGGGCGTGCACGGCGAAGAACGGCGCGGCGCGGCCCTGTCCGACGGGCGTGAAGCCCTTGGCGGGGCGGTTCACGACCTCCCAGTGGCGCCACGCGCCAAAGCCGCAGAATGACACCGTGCCGGTGCCGATGCCGCCGACGGGCAGGGCGATCTTGGCGAGGTGCTCGCCGGTATATTGCTTGAGGTAGGGCCACGGGGTCATGGGCAGGCGGGGGTGGGGCGAGGCCGCCGGGGGGGCTCAGAACAAACGGTCCGGGTAGGTGCCGGCGGCGACGAGCTCGGCGATCCGGGTCTGCACGCGCGCGCGGTCCTCGCGGTAGGTGACGCCGAACCACTCCGAAGTTGTGGGCAACAGCTGCACTTCGGCTTCCTTTTGCGCAATCATGGTCGAGACGGCCGCGGGGAGGTAAAACTCGCTCTTCGGCGCGGTGCCGCGCGCGGCGAGGAATGCCTGCATCTGACGATCCAGGCCGGCAAAGAGCGCGGGGGTGAAGCCCC
>JBMSWZ010000066.1:0-7008 GCA_049425105.1 Cephaloticoccus sp. | reverse complement strand
GCACGGTGATCGTCGATGACGAACCGACGGCGCGCCGCGGGGTGCGTCTCATGCTGCAGGGGGACGGCGAGGTCGACGTGGTGGGCGAGGCGGTCAACGGCCTGGAGGCGGCGGACCTGATCCTGCGGGAGCGTCCCGACTTGGTATTCCTCGACGTGCAGATGCCGGGTTGCGACGGATTTCAGTTTTTGGAGAAAGTCGGCCGGGCCCATCTGCCGGCGGTGGTCTTCGTCACGGCCTACGACGAGCACGCCCTGCGCGCCTTTGAGGTCAACGCGGTGGACTACCTGCTGAAGCCCTACGACGACGAACGCTTCCGGGCCGCCCTGGGCCGCGCCAAGGAAGCGTGGCGCCGCCGCAGTGCCGAGGCGGACAATTCCCGGCTGAACCAGCTGCTGGAGTTTCTCCAGACCCGCATGGGCGTGAAGGCGACGGCCGAGGCGGGCGGCGAGGGCCGGGACCGCATCCTGATCAAGTCCTCGGGCGACATCTATTTTCTCAAGGCCGAGGAGATCGACTGGATCGAGGCCGAGGGTGACTACATGAAGTTTCACGGCGGTGGTCGTTCGCACCTGATGCGTGAAACCATGGCGCGCCTGGAGGAACGGCTGGACCCCAAGCGGTTCATCCGGATCCACCGCTCGACCATCGTGAACATTGACCGTCTGCGCAAACTGAGCCCCTCCTTCGCGGGCGAATACAGCGCCGTCCTGCAGGACGGCACGAAGCTGCGGTTGAGCCGCGGCTATCACGATCGCATTGCCGAATTGTTGAAGGACAAACTCTGACCGGCACCGCAGGCGGCGGGCGTTTTGCCGCAAAGTCCGGGAAGTTCATCGCTATTCCCCAACCCTGAGCCTGCGACGCGGGTTTTAGGGGCATGCGCCGGCGCTTGCTCCTGGTTTTCCTGCTCTGCACCAGCCCGTTGTTCGCGGCGGTGCAAACGGCGCCGACGCGCGAAGCGGCCTGGCAAGCCCAGCGGCTCCTGGGCCCGGAAGTCTGGTCGCGGGTGCTGCGCATTGAAAACTCCAACCCGGCGAGCCCTTTTCCGCCGATCGTCTACGCCACGGTGTTTGAGATGGGCGGGATCCTGTGGTTCTACACCGGCATGGACGGCACCCGCAGCTTTTCCCGCCATATCGGGCGGTTGGAGGCGGAGAAGACGGAATTCGCGCAGCTGCTGCGCCACGTCGACCCCGGCTTCACGGCTTATGCGACGCTTCCGGAGGCGATGGTCACGTTTGCCAAGCGGACCGGAGCGCTCCCGATGGGCTGCGTGATCGACAGTTGGCTGGCGCTGCGCGACCTCGTTGAGCGCGGGGTGCCGGTGCTCCGGGCGCGGTTGCTCACTGTCTATTTGCAGCAGGGCGGCGGACTCGCGGGCCACACCGTGCTCGCCTACGAAACGGTGCTCGGGGTGCACATGATCGACCGCGCGGTCAGCCCGGCGCCCCGGCAGGTGGACGGCGACCTTCATGACGAACGGGGAATCGCGCGCCAGCTCCTGCCCCCGCACCTGCATCACCGCTTGGTGCGGGCACGGTGGTTTGATGTGATGATTCCGGAAAAAGCAGCTGATCCGGCCTATGTGCAGGCGGAGACCAGGCAAGCCGCCGGGGCCACGGGCTGAGGGGTTGGCAGCGCCGCTGGCCGCACCCCGCCCATCCGCCCTTGGGGCCGTTTATCAAAGAAAGGTGTAACTTTTGCCCTGAGGCGGTGTTGTTGTGGCATGTCCGTGATCTGGATTCACCCCAAGCCTCCATCGCCGTGCTGGCGCGATTCGTCGCAAAATGCGGGGCATTGGTCGCCGGGGCGTTTTCAAATCATCGGATGGCTGTTCATTCCAGCCTTGTTCGTAGTAATCAGTTGTTGTGTTGTGGAGGGGTCGTTGTGGGCCCCTCCACAGTTTTTTACCGAACAGGCATCGACGCGGCGCGTGCGCCGTGGTGTGAGTGAGCGCCGCTCTCCCGTCACCTTCAACTGAGCCCTATGAATCAAACCTCCTCCGCCCCGCGCCGTAATTCCAAGAAAAAGTGGATTATCATCGGCGGCACCGTCCTCGTCATCGCCTTCGTCGCCGTCGGCCTTTCCAAACGCAAGAAGGAAACCGGCATAATGGTCACGACCGAGAAGGCCGTCGTGAAGACCATCACCCAGACGGTGACGGCCACCGGCAAAGTCCAGCCCGAGACCGAGGTGAAAATCTCGCCCGAAGTGGCCGGGGAAATCGTCGAGCTGCCCGTCAAAGAGGGCGACGTCGTGAAGAAGGGAGACCTGCTCGTGAAGATCAAACCCGACTTTTATCAGGCCCAATTCGAGCAGCAGGAGGCCGCGCTTCTCTCCGCCAGAGCGGCCAGCGTCCTCAGCAATGCGCAGCTCGCCAAAGCCGAGCAGGACTTCCAGCAGGCGAACGACCTTTACGCCAAGAAACTCATTTCCGATGCCGACTACCTCGCCGCCAAGACCGGCTTTGAGGTGGCCAAGGCCGATTTCGACTCGTCCCTCGCGCAAATTCGCCGCAGTGAAGGCCTCGTTTCCCAGGCCCAGGATCAGCTGAACAAGACCACGATCTACTCGCCGATGGACGGCACCATCAGCTCCCTTACCAGTGAAGTGGGCGAGCGGGTTGTCGGCACGGGCCAGTTTGCCGGCACCGAGATCATGCGCGTGGCCGACCTCAGCAACATGGAGGTCCGCGTGAAGGTGAACGAAAATGACATCGTCAACGTCAAGGCCGGCGATCCGACTGTCATCAGCATTGATGCGCTCCCCGAGGTGAAATTCGGCGGCAAGGTCAGCGAAATCAGCTCCTCTGCCCAGAACGCCGGGGCCGACATCGCGACCCAGCAGAACGCCAGCTCCGATGAAGGCGCCAATTTCTTGGGGAAAATTAACATCAGCGACCGTGACCAGCGCCTGCGCCCGGGCATGAGCGCCACCGCCGACATCCAGACCCAGACGGTGAAAAATGTCGTGGCGGTGCCGATCCAGAGCGTCACCGTGCGCGCCGACGGCGGCAAGACCGTCGAAGACCTCGCGGCGGAGAAGAGCAAGGCCGCGCGGGAAAAGTCCGGTAACGATCTCGAAGTCACCGATACGCGGGATTCCGCCCGCCGTGATCGCAGCCAGCTGGAGCGCGTCGTGTTCGTGGTCGACGGCACGAAGGTGCGCATGACCAAGGTCGACACGGGCATCGCCGACAACACGCACATTGAAATCAAAGACGGCCTCAAGGAAGGTGACGAAGTGGTCTCCGGCAGCTATGCCGCGATCAGCCGTCGCCTCAAGGACGGCGCCGACATCCAGATCGAGCAACCCAAGCAGGGCAAGTAACGCGCCGGCGCCGCCACCATGAGCCCTCCTCCTGCTCCCACTACCGCGCGCGTCACGCGTCCCGTCGGCCAGCTGGTCATCGAGATCGCCGGCGTCACCAAGCTCTACACCATGGGCGACGAGACGATCCATGCGCTCCGCGGGGTCGACCTGAAGATCCATCGCAACGAATACCTCGCCATCATGGGTCCGTCGGGCAGTGGCAAATCCACGCTGATGAACATGCTGGGCTGCCTCGATACCCCGACGGCCGGCCACTACGAGTTCAACGGCAAGGACGTGGCCGCGATGATTGACGACGAGCTCGCCGAGATTCGTAACCGGGAAATCGGTTTCGTATTCCAGACCTTCAATCTCCTGCCTCGCGCCACCGCTTTGGCGAACGTGGAGCTGCCGCTGATTTATGCCGGTGTGTCGCCGCACGAGCGCACCGAGCGCGCCAAGCAGGTCCTGGCTAATGTCGGCCTGGAGCAGCGCATGCACCACAAACCCAACGAGCTTTCCGGCGGTCAGCGCCAGCGCGTGGCCATTGCCCGCGCCCTCGTGAACCGCCCATCAATCATCCTGGCTGACGAACCCACCGGCAACCTCGACTCCAAGACCGGCGTCGAGATTATGGCGCTCTTCGAAGATCTCTATGCCGCGGGCAACACGCTGATCGTGGTCACCCACGAGGAGGACATTGCCCGCCATGCCCGTCGCGTGGTGCGCCTGCGCGACGGTTTGATCGAGAGCGACTCCCCGGTCGAATAATCCCCTTATGTTCCGGCTCATCTACGAGTTCATCGAAAGCTTCCGGATCGCCTTCGCGCAGATTCGCGCGAACAAGATGCGTTCCGTGCTCACGGCCCTCGGTGTCATCATCGGCATTGTGGCGGTTACTTTGATGGGCACGGCAATCAATGGCATCGACCGTGGTTTCGAAAACAGCCTCGCGATGCTGGGTGACGACGTGCTCTACGTGCAAAAGTGGCCGTGGCGCAATGTCGAGGACTGGTGGAATTACCGCAACCGTCCGAATATCCGCCCCGAGCACGCGGACGCCTTGAATCGCGTCATCGAGCAGACTGCCAATTCCGAGCTCGAGATGGCTGTCCCCGTGGTCGGCACCGGCACCAACGTCAGGGCTGGTCCGCAGCAAATCAGCGGTGTGTTCACCTTTGGTACCACCTACGCGTATGCGCGGTTGATGTCCGCGGACTTCAAGAACGGCCGCCTTTTCAATGAGTCGGAATCCGCCGGCGGCCGGCAGGTGGCCGTATTGGGCTTCGATGTGGCGCAGGCGCTTTTCCCCGGCCGCGAGGCGCTGGACCAGACCATCGTGATCAAGGGCCAGCCGTTCACCGTCATCGGTGTGCTGGCCAAGCAAGGGTCGTTCCTCGGGCTTTTCAGTTTCGATTCGCAAATCATCATGCCGTTGAACGCCTACCGGAAATACTTCGGCGTGGACTCCCGGCGCAGCAACGCACAGTTGCGCGTCAAGGTGAAGGACAAGACCCGGATGGCGGAGGCGGTCGACGAGCTCACGGGCTCCATGCGGCGCGTGCGCGGCCAGCTGCCCGGCGAACGCGACAACTTCTCCATCAACCAGCAGCAGGCGTTCCGCGACCAGTTGGATCCGATCAAGAAGGGCATCGCCATGGCGGGCCTGTTCATCACCGGCTTGTCCCTCTTCGTGGGTGCCATTGGAATCATGAACATCACCTTCGTGAGCGTGAAGGAACGCACGAAGGAGATCGGCACCCGCAAGGCGCTGGGGGCGCGCCGCCGCACCATTCTGCTCCAATTCCTGATCGAGGCGGTCTCCATCTGCCTCATTGGCGGCTTGGTGGGCTTGTCACTCACGTTTGGCCTGGCGCTGCTGATCAAGTCCACGATGCCCAGCCTGCCGGTGGTTTTTTCCTTCGGTCTGGTCAACATCAGCATGATCGTCGCCGTGGTCACCGGCATCATTTCGGGCTTCGCCCCGGCTTGGGGCGCATCGCGCCTCGATCCGGTGGTTGCCCTGCGTTACGAATAACCGCCTCCCATGCTTAAAGAGATTCTAAGAATGGCCTTTGTCTCGCTGGGGGTGAACAAGCTCCGGTCGTTCCTGACGATGTCGGGCATCACCATCGGCGTGTTCTCCGTGATCGGGGTGATGACGGTCGTCTCGGCGCTGCGCGGTTCGATTGAAACGGGCCTGAACATTCTCGGCACCAATGCCTTTCAGTTCCAAAAATTCCCTTTCGGCTTCAATAACGGCGACAACCGGAAATACCGGCTGCGGCGCAATATCACGCTGACCGAGGGCCAGCACTACCAGCGCCTGATGGAGGGTGTCGCCACAGCCGTCAGCCTGGAGCTTTACGACTTCGGCGCGATCGCTCAGGCGGTCTATGAGAACCGGAAGTCGATCCCCGGCATCACCTTTGGCGGCGGCAACCAGCACTACCTGGCGGCCAATCAATACGCCATCGACATTGGCCGCAATTTCACCGACGCGGAGATTGCGCTGGGCCGGCCGGTTGCGCTGATCGGCTCCAGCATCCGGAAATCCCTTTTCCCGACCGAGTCCGCCATCGGCAAGGTCATCAAGGTGCGCGGACGCACCTACACCGTCATCGGCACGCTGGTGGAGCGCGGTTCCTCTTTTGGCAGCGGGAAGGACGACATCGTGATCGTGCCAATCACCCGGTTTGCGATGGAATTCGGCAATGAGCGCCAGTCGCTCAACATCGCCACCCAGGCGCCGTCGCAGGAGGTCTATTACGAGACAATTGACAAGGCGATCACGGCCATGCGCATCGCGCGCGGGCTGGAGCCGGAGGACGAGAACGATTTTGAATTGTTCTGGAACGAATCCCTCGTGGCCTCCTTCGCCAAGATCGCGAATGCGGTCAGCTCCGGCGCGTTTGTGATCAGCGCGATCGCCCTGCTCGCGGCGGGCGTCGGCATCATGAACATCATGCTCGTCAGCGTGACGGAGCGCACCAAGGAGATCGGCATCCGCAAGTCGATCGGCGCGCGCAAGGTCAGCATTCTCACGCAGTTCCTGATCGAGTCCACGGTCATCTCGCTGGCGGGCGGCCTGGTGGGCATCCTCATCGGGGTGATTGCGGGCAATGGTCTCGCCATGATGATGAGTGCCTCGGTGATTTTCCCGTGGGCGTGGGCGGCCATCGGCCTGCTCGTGTGCAGCGGTATCGGCATCGGGTTCGGCTTCTATCCCGCCTTCAAGGCCTCGTCGCTCGACCCGATCGAGGCGTTGCGCTTCGAATAAGCCGCGGCGCATTTGCGCTCGTGTGCGCTTAGCGGCGCGCCACGCTGGCGACATGGGCCAGAGTTCCGACGCCATCACGCCAGCGCAACGCGAGTGGATCGCTGCTCAACGAGTCTTCTTCGTGGCCACGGCGCCGCGGGCCGACGCCGGACATGTCAACTGCTCGCCCAAGGGCGGGGACTCTTTCCGCGTGCTCGGCGACCGAGAAGTGGCGTATGCCGACCTTACCGGCAGCGGTGTCGAGACCGTCGCGCATTTGCAGGAAAACGGCCGCATCGTGGTGATGTTCTGCGCATTTGCCGGCGGCCCCAAGATCCTGCGTCTACACGGGCGGGGCGAGGCGGTCACGCCGGCGCATCCGAAGTTTGCGTGGCTGAAGCAACTTTCCCCCGACCGGCCCGGCCTCCGGGCGA
>JBMSWZ010000065.1:0-7009 GCA_049425105.1 Cephaloticoccus sp. | reverse complement strand
GTTGGTTGGGCAGCTCGGTGCGCTGGGCACTAACCTTGTCGAGGATGGGCGACGACTCCCGTCGCTCGTAGATGTGCAGGGCCACCAGTCCGGCCAGGAGGCCGGCGAACAGCAGGCCAAGGAGAATGAGGAACCGGAATCTGAGCGGCATGGACGATGAAATGATGCCCCATGGCGTCCCATCCCGGCGAATCTGGCAAGCCCGGTGCGGTTACCCGGCCGAAAATACCGTTGACTCAGACAGCGCGGTTTGAGTTTTTGGCCAACCATTTAATTCGAATCTCTCATGGCCAACACCAAATCTGCCATCAAGGCCCAGCGCAAAACCGTGCGCCAGACCGACCGCAACAAGGCGACCAAGACCCGCCTCAAGACCCTCCATAAGAAGCTGCTCGCCGCCGTGCAGGGCGGCGACTCCGCCGCCACCAAGGCCGCCGCCAGCAGCTACGTCTCCGCGATGGACAAGGCCGTGAAGTCCGGCGTCGTCCACAAGAACGCCGCCAGCCGCGCCAAGGCCCGCGCCGCGAAGCACCTCGCCGTCAAGTAAACGGCCCGGTCCCGCTTTCCCGCCCGCACCTCCCCGGTGCGGGTTTTTTTGCCTGGGTCCGCGGATGTCCCAGCTCCGGCGGTAAATTCGACTTCGTAAACCCCTCCGCAGCTGCCTAACCGTATCCGCCGATGACGCCGCCCCCCGCCCAAGTCCGCCGCCGCTTCCTCGATTGGACGCGGCCGCTGCTGCCCCAGGCGGTGGCGGTAGTGGCGGAAGGTTGGGATGGTGCGGCGGTGCTTGACCGGTCGGACCTGCTGGTGCTGGTGCCCACGCGTCAGGCCGGCCGGCGACTGCGCGAGGCGCTCGCGGCGCACGCGGCGGCGCGCGGGCAGGCGGTCTTTCCGCCGCGGGTGTTGACGCTGGAGATCTTGGTCGCGGAAGCCGCACCGGCAGAGAACGAAGCCTCCCGGCTGGAGTCGCAGCTGGCTTGGATCCGGGCGGTGCGCGAGGCGAACCTGGACAGCCTGCGCGCCCTGTTTCCCGTCGACCCGCCGGAGCGCAACCTGGCCTGGGCGCGCGGATTGGCGGCGGAGTTGGCCACGCTGCAGGATCGGCTGGCAGAGATCGGCCTGCGGCTGGGCGACGTGCCGGAGCGGTTGGGTGAAGGCTTGGCGGAGGCGGCGCGCTGGCGCCAACTGGCGGAGCTGGAGCGTGCCCACGACGCCCTGCTGGCCCGCGCCGGGCGGCGCGATGCCACCGCGGCGCGCCTGACGAGCATCAAGCAGGCGCCGCCCCCACCGGGGGTCGCGCGGGTGGTGATGCTCGCCACGCCCGATCCGCGGCCCGTGGCGTTGACGTTGCTGGCGCGCTATGCCGCCCACCTGCCGGTTGAGATCGTTGTTTTCGCCCCCGCGACGGAAGCCGATGCCTTTGACGCCTGGGGGCGGCCGCGCCCCGAGAGCTGGGCGGTGCGACCGCAGTTGGAAAAGACTTTTGCCGACGTGGTCGACTTGTGCGCGGATCCAGAGGCGCAGGCCCGGCGGGTCGCGGATCTCGCCCGGGCCTACCGAGATGAAGCCGGGGTGCTGGCGGCCGGCGTGTTGGATCCGGAGATCATGCCGGCGCTGGAAGGTGCGCTGCGCGACGCCGAGGTGGCCGCCTACAACCCCGAGGGCCGGGCCCGCCGGGGTGACCGGCTGTTTCAATTGCTGCAGGCGCTGGCGGATTTTGCCCGCGCCGACACCGCGACCCATGTCGCCACCTTGGCGCGGCAGCCGGACGTGCTGGCGGCCCTCGCCGGGGCCGATTCGGGAAAGTTTTCCGCCGTCGGGTTTCTGTCCGAGCTGGATCGGGTGCAGGCGCGGCATCTGCCGGCGGACTTGGCCGGACTGCTCCGCCACTGGCGCGGGGCCGACGGCTTGGCGCGCTTCGCCACGTGGCACCGGCAGCTGCGTCGCGGCGAGTTTCCCGACAACGTCACGGCCGTGCTCGCGGATCTTTTCGCCGGGCGAAAATGGGATGCCGGCCGGCCGGAGGAGGCCGCGCTCGCGGCGGCGGCGCAGGCTTGGTCCGCCGTGGCCGGGGAAATCGCCTCCGCCGCGGTGCTCGGCGGGCTGACCCGGGACGAGGCATGGGATCTGGCGCTGCGGGCGTATGGCGACACAATGGAATTTCCCGACAAGCCGCCCGGCGCCTTGGAACTGCAAGGCTGGCTTGAGCTGGTCTGGGAGGACGCGCCGCATCTCGTGCTGGCTGGCTGCAATGACGGGCGCGTGCCGGCGGTGGTGACAGATGACGCGTTCATGCCCGAGTCCCTGCGCGAGCAGTTGGGGCTCAAGACCAACGCCCTGCGCTTCGCCGTCGACGCGTATTACCTCCATGCGCTCGCCGCCTCGCGCGCGGACCGGGGGCGCCTCGATGTGTTGCTCGGCCGCACCTCGGCCGGCGGCGAACCCCTGCGGCCGTCGCGCCTGTTGCTGCGCTGTGCCGATGCCGATCTGCCCGGCCGGATCGCCCAGCTCTTTCGCGATTTGCCGGCCGCAGCCGCGAACGTGGCGTGGACCCGGCCGTGGCGGCTCACGCCGCCGGAGGTGACGCTGCCGGACCGGCTGGCCGTCACCGCCCTGCGCGCCTGGTTGGACTGTCCTTTCCGGTTTTACCTGTCGCGGGTCGTCGGTCTTGAGATCGTGGACCCGGCCAAAGTGGAGCTCGATGCGATGGACTTCGGGACCTTGTGCCACGGTGCGCTGGAAGCGATGGCGCGGGAGGAAGCGCTGCGCGACTGCACCGATCCGGTGGAACTCCGGGAGTTCCTCCTGGGGTCGCTCGACCTCGCCGTGGCGCGGCAATTCGGCCGCGACCTGGCGTTGCCGCTGGTGGTGCAGGTGGAGTCGGCGCGCCAGCGGCTGGCGGCGGCCGCGGATTTGCAGGCGCAATTGCGGGCGGAAGGGTGGGGCATTGACCGCGCGGAGTGGAAATTCGAGATCGCGATCGGTGGCTTCACCGTGGTGGGCAAGATTGATCGCATCGACCGCCACCGGGAGACGGGGGAGCTGCGACTCATTGATTACAAGACCTCCGACACGCCCGTGAACCCGGTGGAGGCGCACCTGCGGGCCCCACGGACCGGCGAGGAGCCGGCGGTGTGGGCCGTGTGGACCGGGGCGGCCAAACCGCGGATCTGGTGCGACCTGCAGCTGCCGCTCTACGCGCGCGTCGTGGCGGCGGAGTTCCCGGATGCCACCGTGACCTGCGGCTATTTCAACCTGCCGCGGGCGGCGACGGGAACGGCGCTGGAGTTGTGGGGCGACTATGAGGCCGCGCTGGCCGCCTCGGCCTGGACCTGCGCCCAAGGCGTGGCGGCGGCCATCGCGCGGCGCGAGTTCTGGCCGCCGCGGGAGCTCAGCGGCCGCGAGGCGGAATACGACGACTTTGCGACGCTCTTTCACCGCGGTGCGGCGGCGAGCGTGGCGTGGCCCGGCACCGGCGGGGAGGGGGACGCATGACGATCGGGCACCAAATGATCCTCGCGTCGGCGGGCTCGGGCAAAACCTACGCGCTGACCAACCGGTTCGTGCGCCTGCTGGCGCTGGGCGCCGCGCCGGAGCGCATCGTGGCCCTGACCTTTACGCGCAAGGCGGCGGGCGAGTTTTTTGACGCCATCCTCCACAAACTCGCGGCGGCCGCGACGGACGGGCCGGCCGCCGCGCGGTTGGCGCGGGAGATCGCCGTCGACGCCGGGCCGGCGGAATTCCTCGGGTGGCTGCGCCAGGTCGTGGATGCGATGCACCGCCTGAAACTCGGCACCCTGGACGGATTCTTTGCGCGCGTGGCGCGCAATTTTCCCTTTGAACTGGGGCTCGCCGGCGCATTCGAGGTGTTGGAGGAACATGCCGCGATCCGCGCGCGCAGCCGGGTGTTGCAGCAGTTGTTTGCCCGCAGCGGCCAGCTCTCCACGGCGCAGCAGGAGTTCATGGAAGCCTTCAAGCAGGCGACCTTTGGGCGGGAGGAAAAACGCCTCGCCGACAAACTGGTGCGTTTCCTCCAGGAACACCAAGGCACCTACCTTGATGCGCCCGACCGCGAGCTCTGGGGCAATCCGGCGCGCATCTGGCCAGAGGGAAGCGAGCTCCTGGCGGCGGGCGGAAAAGTTTCCGAGGCTTTGGCGGCCCTGCGGTCGGCCGCTGCCACGGGCGACTGGGACGAACGGCGGCTGGCGTGGTGGGACCGGCTCTTTGCCAATCTGGAAACCTGGACCCCGGGCACGGCCATGGGCACGGAGTTGCAGAATGTCCTCCGGGCCCTGCCGGATATGGCCGTGGTCACGATGGACCGGAAGAAAGTCGAGCCGGACGAGCCGTTGCGCGCCGCCTTGCGGGCCACCGCTCAAGCCGTGGTCCGCGCGGAATTGGTCCGGCGGCTGGCGATGACGGCGGGCCTGCACGCGGTGATCGGGGCGTATGAGGAGGATTACCATCGCACGGTGCGGCGGACCGGCCGCCTGACTTTCGCCGATGTGCAACGCTTGCTGCTGCCCGGCAGTGAAGGCGGCCGGCTCCTTTCCACGCGGGTCGATGACCGTGACCGCATGCTGATCGACTACCGGCTCGACGCCGGCATCGACCACTGGCTGCTCGACGAATTTCAGGACACGAGCTTTGGGCAATGGTCGGTGCTCAAGAACCTGATTGACGAAGTCGTGCAGGATCCCGCCGGCACGCGCAGTTTCTTTTACGTCGGCGACGTAAAGCAGTCGATTTACGCGTGGCGCGAGGGCGATCCGCGGTTGTTTCGCGAGATTTTCGATCACTACAACGCGGCGGCCCCCGGAACCATTGCGGAGCACCACCTGGATCAGTCGTGGCGGGCCGGGCCGCCGGTGATCGCGATGGTGAACGCCGTCTTTGGCGCGGACGCGACCTTGGCGGCCTTGTTTCCCGGTCCGGCGGCCGCGGCTTGGAATCGCGAATGGCGCGAGCATGCCTCGGCGCGGCCCGGCCTGGGCGGTTACGCGGCGTTGCTGCATGCGGCTGACGAAGCCGGACGATTTGCCACGACGCTCGACCTGCTGCGCGAGTTGCCCGCGCCGCGGCCGGGCTTCTCGATCGCGGTGTTGGTGCAGAAAAACGACACCGCCACCCGCCTTGCCGACTACCTCCGCCGGGAGGGGGGCCTGGCCGCGGTGGCGGAGGCCGACCTGCACGTGTGTGTCGATCACCCCACCGGCGCGGTGCTTCTGGCCCTGGTGCAGGCCGCGGCCCATCCGGGGGACACGTTGGCGTGGCAGCACGTGCAAATGTCGCCGCTGGGCGCCGTGTTGGCCGACGCGGGCGTGGGTTCCGTCGAGGCATTGGCCTGGCGGTTGCCCCGGGAGATTGCTAACGACGGCCTGGCGGTGACCCTTGACGCCTGGTGGCGGCGCCTCGCGGCGGCGGTTCCGCCGGACGCGTTTACCCGGCAACGCATGCGGCATTTTCTAGCCGCCGCCGCGGAGTTTGATGCCGGCGGCAGCCGCGATGCCACCGAGTTCATCGAGTTCATGACGCGTTATACGTTGCGCGAACCGGATTCGGCGGCGGTGGTGCGGGTGATGACCATCCACAAGTCCAAGGGTTTGGGTTTTGACGTGGTTGTGCTCCCCGACCTTGAGGGGCAGCGATTGAACCAGGCCCGCAAGGGGCTGGCGGTGCAGCGGGATGATGCGCACCAGGTGAACTGGGTGCTGGACTTGCCGACGAAGGACATTGTGGCGTGCGATCCGGTCCTCAGCCGTCACCTGGCGGAGGCGGAAGCCTCCGCGTGTTATGAGAAACTCTCGCTGCTTTACGTGGCGATGACCCGGGCGAAGCGCGCGCTGTATGCGATCATCGAGCCGCCCCGCGCGTCGTCTTCCTCGCACAATATCCCCAAGCTGCTGACCGATACCCTCGGGTCCGAGCCCACGGCGCTGGCCGTGGGTCAGTTGGCCCTGACGGCGGTCTGGCACGAAGGCGACCCGGCTTGGGCACAGAAGCTCGCCCCCGCCGAACCGGACCGGCCGGTGCGGCATTTGCAGACCGTGGCCCCGGCCGAGGTGGAGCGCTCCCGCCGATTGGTGGCGCGGCGGCCCAGCGATGAGCGCGCAGGGTCGTGGCTGGCGGAACGCCTGCTGGCGCCGGTGCAGGCCGGGCGGGTCGATTTTGGCCGGGCCGTGCACTGGTGGTTGGCCACGATCGAATGGGCGGACTCACCCGCACCCGATTGGACCGGGGCGGGGGAAGCCGGCGCCGGGGTGCGGGAGTGTCTGGCGGCGCCGGAACTTGCGCGGGTTTGGAATCGCCGGCCGGGAGCCGACCTTTGGCGCGAGCGTCCGTTTGAAGCGGTGGTGGACGGGCAGTGGCTGACCGGGGTCTTTGATCGCGTGATTGTTGAGCGCGATGGGACGGGACGGCCGGTGCGCGCCGACGTATTCGATTTCAAGACCGACGAGGACGTCGAGGGCGCCTTGGGGCGGCACCACCGCCAGCTCGGGTTCTATCGTGCAGCGGCCGCCCGGTTGCTCGGTTTGGAGGCTGAATCGGTAGCCTGTTACCTCGTAATGACCAAGTCACGCACCTGTGTGGAAGTGCCGGCGACTTGATCCTGTTGCCGCGTCAACTTCATGCTTTACACCGAAATGTCCGATCCGCACGGTTTTCGGTTCACTTTAACCATCATGGGTAATCTTAAAAAGAAACGTCGTCTGAAGATGTCGCAGCACAAGCGCCGCAAGCGCTTGAAGGCCAACCGGCACAAGAAGCGCACCTGGTAATTTTGGGCGCGGCGATCGCGATGAATCGCCGCTGCCGCCAGTGTCCCAAACCCGCCACTTACCTTGGCGGGTTTTTTTCGTGGCTGCGTTAAAGAAATGGTAAATGGCGATGCTGTAGCGGTTAAGTGAGGATTCTGGCTTGTCATACTGCACTTGGGTTGCGAGTGTTGGCGTCCCTCAACACCACCACACGGCAGGCAACGCCCGGATTGCCCCCCCCCGATTGCGTT
>JBMSWZ010000064.1:0-7014 GCA_049425105.1 Cephaloticoccus sp. | reverse complement strand
CCGCTGGCCCTTGGAATCGATCTTGGGATTGAGCGTGAAGATCGTGGTGTTGAATGGGGCAGTGCGTTTCAGCGCCTGCGCCTGCCGCCGCGCTTCCCGGTAGTCGAGCGAGCGGTCTTTAACCAACGCGTCGAGGCGGGCGAGGTCCTCGCGGGTCACGTCGCCCCAGAGCCGGCGCATGGTGGCGGGCGTCACGACCGGGGCCGCGATGTTGACGATGCGCTTCTGGTCGCCCTCCTGCACCCAATAGCCGATGACGAGGATGAATGGCTCCTCGATGTCGAACTGGCGGAGCGCGTCGCCGAGGTCGACGGGCGTGCGGTATTTCACGGCTTTGGGATTCACCGGCAGACCGCCGTGCGCGCGGTTCACCTCCGCGGGGATGTCCCACTTTTGCGTGTAACCCGGCGGCACGTAGCCGTCGAAAAACGTGTTGCGCACCCACTCCTCGAACACAAGGCCGTGCTGCTGCACCTCGATCGCGGGGAGTAGAGTCGCGAAGGCGAGGGCCCAGACGGTTAATCGTGTCAACTGGCGCATTTGTGCTGGCATGGTGCTCCCTGCCGCCCAAGGTGCAACGCGACAGTCCCCTCGCGCATGCATACCCCCCGGCCGGAGTCACCCCGCAGCGCCAATTGCCAGCTGCTTTACTTCACCACCTACAGCTCGACTGCCGACGGGCAGGTCCTCGCGGCGATCACCAACGCGTGGTCCGAACACCCCGAGTGCGCGAGCCTAGCGCGCATTGACCGCGTCACCGGCGAGCTCGCGCCGCTCGCCACCTTCGCGGGTCCGGCGATGCAGGCTTACCCGTATTTTGCGCGCCCACGCTCGGCCGATCCCGCGGAGGATTATCTCTACAACGGCATGGTGGCGAAACATGGACTCAACAAGTCCAGCCCCTGCCTGCATCCCGCGACCGGCAATCTGTTCTTCGTCTGGGGCCGCGAGGACGGCTGGGGGATGCTCGATTGCGTCAACGTTCACGACGGTCGCCGGCGCACCCTGCTCGAAATTCCGCCGGAGCGCTGCTCGGGCTACACGCATCTTGATGCCGCGGGCGAACACGTGCTGTTGAGCCTGATGGACAGCCGCATTTTGGCGTTCGGCGAGGTGCGCAAACAGAACCGCGAGATGTCGGAGAATTACACGAAGTTCGGCCTCACCACGCAGCTCGCCGAGGTCGAGGTGGCCACGGGCAAGATGACTGTCCTCTGGGAGGAACCGGCCTGGGTTACGCACGTGCAGTATCACCCGCGCACGCGCGACATCGTGCTCTACAACCACGAGTGGACCTGGCCGCTCGGCACGGAGCGGATCTGGCTCAAGCGCGCCGGCGAGGACCGCGTGCAGATCCGCCGGCCCGGCCGCGCCATCTCGTTCCGCGAGTCGCCCGACCTCGGGCTCGACGACGTCGCGCACGAGGTGTGGCAGGAAAATGGCGAAGGCATCATCTACCACGGCGTGCGCTGGGACGCCCCTGGTCATCCCGAGCAATTCGTCGGCCGCGCGCCGGTGGACCCGAATTTACCGCTGCAGGAAATCTCCATCCCGCGCGACCGCCCGTCGTTCTATGGCCATTTCATCCCCAGCCGCGCCGGCGACTTCGTCATCACCGACGCGATCGCCAACGACCAGGGCCTCGCCCAGCGCCGCGGCAACCTGATCTCACGGCTCAACATCGACTGGGCCAACGGCCACATGGAGGTCGTCCCCCTCTGCGAGAGCAACACCTCTTGGCACACGCAGGACAACCACCCGCACCCCGTGCCCAGCCCCGATCAAAAGGAAGTCCTGTTCACGTCCGACTGCGACGGCGTTCGCCGCATCTACTCTGTGCCCGCAGAGTGATGCCCAGCAGCATTCCCGCTGCCTCCAGCCGTTTGTAACGTATTACGTTACAACTTTCCCCGGGCGCGCCCGAGGGATCGTCGGGGCGCAGAGTCTTCGTCCGGCCAGTTTGTAACGTAATACGTTACTTTTTGTGGTGACCGTTTGCGAAGGGTGGGGCGGCGTGAAAGCAAACGTTCGCCATCCGGTCTTGGGTCCGCCTGACTTGCCTTGGCGACCCTGACTGCCATTGGCGTCGCCGACTTCTGAAACCCCGACTTCCCAATCATGAATGCCCCAACCGAAAAGAAATTCCCGCTGCGTTTCGTCCCCGTGGTGGCCCGCCTGCTCCTGGGCCTGCCGCTGCTCGTGTTTGGACTGAACGGTTTCCTCAACTTCATCCCGCAGCCCGAGGTCGAGCTGCCCGAGGGAGCGATGGCGTTCTCCATCGCGTTGGCCAACACCGGCTACATGTTTCAGCTGATCGGCCTGACGCATCTTGTCACCGGCCTGCTGCTGGTGGTGAATCGCTTCGTGCCGTTCGCGCTGGTGATCTTCGCGCCGTTCGTAGTGAACAGCGTGGCGTTCCATGTTTATCTTGAGCCCTCGGGCCTTGTGCCCTCGCTGGTCTTCGCCGTGCTCGAGCTTTACCTCGCCTGGCAGTATCGCGCCGCGTGCGCGGGCGTGCTGACGGCGAAGGTAAAGCCCTCGGCGGCGATGTGACGGTTGCGCCGCCGGTTCAATAGCCGGCGGCAGCCAGCCGGGCGTGCCGCTCGCGCCCGGCCTCGACGGCCTTGAGCAGGTGCGAGTAATCCGCCGCGAATTTCGCGTAGGCTTCGGTGAAGCAGTGCGTGTGGAGCGTCATGCGCTTCCGGTAGGGCACATAGTTGCCGAGGTGCCAGCCGACGTTGCGGTAGAGCCCGAAGTCGCCGGGGTTCAGCACCAGCTGGATCGCGCCGGGCATGGCCTGGCAGTAACGCAGGCAGAAAAGCTCGAGCTCTTCGTCGGTGCGCTGGCGCTTTTCATCCCACAATTCCTCCTGGCTGGAGGAAGCGTAGACGCGCAGTTCCGCCTCAGAATTGTGCACGCGTTTGAAACTGCCGGGGACATACCACGTCGAGGTGTCCTCGTAGAGCGGGCAGTTCACCTGGTTCCACAGCCGGAAATCCATCGCGATTTCCTGCCAGCGCTCTTCGCCGAGGGCGGATTGAAACTCGTCTTCCAACACGTGGTCGCGCCAGTCGCGGTGCCACTCCGTTGACCATGGCCGTTCGCGAGGACCGAAGAGCAGGGTGGCGTCCTCGGTCGGCTTCAGCACGTGCTCGTCGGTCAGCAGGGCCTTGATTGCGTCGTTCAACCCCTCGATGTGGTCGAACTCCCGGAAGGGCGTCATGTCCAGCTCGCCGGCGTGGTCGGCAATGCGGCTCAGGCGCTGAGCCTGCGGCCCGCTGAGGCGCAGGGCGATATCGTAGGCCTTGGCGGCCTCGCGGCGGAGGTCCCGGAGGAGCGCGGCGGGAATGACGTCGCGCAGAATGAAGTAGCCGTTGGCGCGGTAGAAGGCGCGGTCGGCCTCGGTGGGGATTTGCACGGACATGGGAGGGTGAGAGTCAGGCGGGAACAGGCTCCCGCGGGGGCTTCGTCCGCATGTCACGCTGCGGGCGGCGACGGCTCAATCCCGGATCGACGCGATTATTCATCGTGCCGGCGTGTCGCCGCCGTCGCTCAGCGAAACACGCCGGGCAGCTCCGTCTTGGGGTCGACGAAAGCGATGGCGGTGATGACGCCTTGGGCGTCGAGAGTGAGCACGGTGAGTTTGTCCTCTTGGGACGGGTAGCGCGCGAGGAAATCCTCGGCATCAGCCAGCAGGATGCGGTGCGGGTATTTCTTCATCTTCGGCAGCGCGAACATCCGGCCGACTCCGGGCATGCCGTAAATGTTGGAGATGAACAGGGCGCCATGCTGCGCGAGCAAGCCGGCCGGCTGCCGGGCGAAGTAAGCGTTGGCGGCCTTGCCCGGGCTCATGGCGAAGGCCACGATCACGAGACGCGCACCGCCGGCGTAGGTGTAAACCTGCTCGTGCTGGTCCTGGGTGGTGAATGGCTCGAAGGTGTCGCCCACCTGGTAGGGGGTGGCGGCGCGGAGGGGCAGAGCGGCGAGAAGGAGGCCGCCGAAGAGCGTGAGGCAGGCGCGTAAGTTCATGCGCCGACCTTCGCCGCGCTCGATGCCCACAGCAACGCGAATCGGACCGCGGTTGCCGCTAAGGGATCGCCGCGCATGCTCCCGGTATGTCCAATTTCTCATCGGACCGCGGTCCGGTTGATACGGAGGGTCGACCGCGGCTCATCAAGCTTGGCACGCTTGACGCCGACGTGGTCGAAACCACGCCGTTTGCGCACCTTGGTCGACTGCTCCGTGCAGCACGCCTGGCGTCTCCTCGACCACGCCGTCGTGAGGCCGGAACGTGTGGTCGAGGTCGGGGTAACGGGCGGGTTTGGTCTTGGTGCCGCGGCGGCGGGTTGAGGACTTGGGTTTCGGCCCGTTGGGGACAACGGGCCCTACCTTGGCGGGCTTTTTCGGCACGGGCAGATCGGATCGATCCGCTGGCGGAAATGATCAAGGCAAATGAACCCCTCAGGGCCGCCTCTGCCCGAAAGGGATGAGAGAGAAAAATTGTCCTGCCTTTTTGTGCGGAACCAGCGCCGAGAGCTGCGGGCCGTTGAAAGCAACGGCCGCGAAACTTCTCCGTCCCTTTGCGCGCTTCGCGTCCTTCGCAGTTAAACCACCGCCCCTGTCCGCACGTCGATGGCCGCGAAGGCGCTCATCGTCACGGGTTGCTGGGCCAGCCAGATGGTGTGCGGGTGGGCCTGAGGCATAGCAACGCTGGCGAAGGCGGTGTGCTGATTGTTGACGCGGCCGGGGGTCGGAGTGGCGCCGAGGAAGGCGATGGCGTCGTCGACGGTGGCGCGGTGGGCTTGGGCGGACATCCATGCGGTGATCTGATCGCGACGTTCGACGCTGAAGCCGCTGGGGTCCGGTCCGGTGTAGCCGCGGCTGCGCAGGGCGGTATCGGCGGCGCCGGCGGGGTGGTTGGTCAACGCGTAGGTGCCGTTGGGCGAGGTGTGCTTGGTGTAGTCGCCGCAGTAGTTGGAGCTGGCGAAGACTGCGCCGGTGGCGTCGACGGCGATGAGGTTGCAGAAGAACTTGAAGCGGCGGCAGCGCGCTTCGATTTCCGCGACGGTGGCGCAGTGCTGGAGCATGTCGCGGAAGACGAGGTCGACGGGCACGAGGTTTTCCAGGTCGAAGCGCACACCGGGGCAGATGAGGGAGGAAATCCCGAGCGCGAGCCCGGCCTCGTTCATGCCACGGTTGGCCCAGACGGTGCCGGCGATGGGAAAACTGACGAAGCGCAGACCCTGGGTCGGCGCCACGTGCGCGATAGTGTAGAGGAAGCGCGGGTCATCGAGCGTGCCGCCGGTGAGGGTGTGGCCGTTGGCGCCGGGCAAGGCGAAGCTGGAACAGGCGCCGGCGTGATAGACCTCGTATTGCCAGGCGCGGAAGCTGAGGAGCTCGGCGAGCTCGGGCGTGATGCCGGCGCCCTCGGCGAGGCCGTGGATTTCCTCCTGCAGCCACGGCCAGTGATCGAAGCAGAACGTGCGCAGGCGTTTTTGCCACGCGGTGATGCGGTCCATCGTCGCGGCCTTGGCGCCGGTGATGAAATCGCCGAGCAGCACGGCGACATTGCCGTGCACCTGGCTGCGGACGGCGGCACCCTGCTGGCGGCCGAGGTCGCGGGGCGAACCGTGCAAAGTCAGGACCGGGGGCGGGGGCGGGGTCACGGCTCGGGAACTTGGCCGGGCGGCCCCGGCGGGTCAATCGCTAGGAGGGCGAAACGCGAAACGCCAAGAGGCGAAAGGGGCGAAGGTTCGCGAAGGAGCTGAGGAGGTATTGTTGGCGAACCTTTGCGCTCTTGGAGTCTTCGCGTTTAACCCAACAACGGCTTGCTCAGGTCCTGGGGTCAGGCAGCCTGCGGGCAACCCCTTACCCTTTATGCTGACTGCCGAACAGATCACCGCTTATGATCGCGACGGGTATGTGCTCGTGCCCGATCTTTTTTCCGCCGAGGAAATCGCCATCCTCCTGAGCCACGTGAACGACCCGCGTGTCGGCGGGCACACGTGGGCGGCCAAGGACGCCGCGGGCAAGGAGAGCAAGCTGTCGCTCTGGATGGACACGGGCGACGATGTATTTGGCGTCGTCTCGGCGAGTCCACGCGTGGTCACGGCCGTGCAGATGCTGCTGCGCGAGGAGGTGTATCACTGGCACAGCAAGGTCATGTTGAAGGAGCCGCGCGTCGGCGGTGCGTGGGAGTGGCACCAGGATTACGGCTACTGGTATGGCGACGGCTGTCTGTATCCGCGCATGCTCTCGTGCATGATTGCGCTGGATTCGGCGACGCGGGGGAACGGTTGCCTCAAGGTGATTCCAGGTTCGCATTTGCTCGGGCGCTTTGATCACGGTCGCGTCGGCGGCCAGAACGGCGCGGATCAGGAACGCGTGCAGGCGGCGATCGCGCGACTCGGCGAAGTCTATTGCGAAGCACCCGCGGGCAGCGCGCTGTTTTTCCACGGCAACACGTTTCACTCGTCGGAAGCCAATCTTTCGGACCATCCGCGCCGCGCTTACATCTGTTGTTATAACGCGCTCTCGAATCCGCCCTACGGCGGCAAGGGTCACGGCAAGGTCGAGCCGATCCGCTTGGCGGCGGACGACGCGATCCTGCGCCACGGTGCGACGGTGGCGGGGTGAAGTGAAATGGGAGCGCCGGCGTCTCGCCGGCTCGGAAAGGCGGGATTTGGAAATCCCGCCCTACACTACGATCCTCAATCCCGCATCATTTCGTCCAGCAGGGGCTGCATGGCGTCGGCCCAGAGTTGGTAGCCGGCGGCGTTGGGGTGCAGTTGGTCGGGCATGATGATGTTGGGGATCGTGCCGTCGTTGCCGAGCAGGGTGCGCGTGATGTTGAGGTAGCGGATGCGGCGGCCGTCATCCAGGCCGGCGAGGTTGGCGTTCACGTCGCGGATGATGGCCATCTTCCGCTCCCACGGATCGGGATTGCCATTGCGCTCCCAACGCGGGCCGCGCGGGAAGATGCCGAGTAGAAGGATTTTGGTGTCGGGCAGCTTC
>JBMSWZ010000063.1:0-7023 GCA_049425105.1 Cephaloticoccus sp. | reverse complement strand
TCCTCGGTGCAGAAGAGGTGGGCGTCGTCCTGGGTGAAGCCGCGGACGCGCGTCATGCCGTTGAGTTCGCCGGACTGCTCCCAGCGGTAGACGGTGCCGAACTCCGCGAGCCGCACCGGCAGGTCGCGGTAGGAGTGCGGCTGCGAGGCGAAGATCTTGATGTGGTGCGGGCAGTTCATCGGCTTCAGCATGAAGCCGTCGAGGAGCTTGTCGGCGTCCATGACGCGGTCCGGGCCGATGGTCTCCAGGCCGGTGCGTGCGTTGATCTGCTCCGCGAAATGCCGGGAGACGCCTTCGAGCCGGGCGGTGAGCTCGGCGCAGGAGCAGCCGGCCGAGGCCAGCTCGAGCATCGCGTCGGGCTCGGCGAAGGCGGTGAACTGCGACTCCTTGTAGTAGGGGAAGTGGCCGCTGGTCTTGTAGAGCGCGAGCTTGCCGATGTGCGGGGTGAAGACCTGCGAGTAGCCCTGCTTGCGCAGTTCGTCGGCGATGAAGTTCTGCAGCTCCTGGCGCAGGATCGAGCCATTGGGGGTCCAGAGCACGAGGCCCTGGCCGACGTCCTCGTCGATGTGGAAGAGTTTCAGGTCGCGGCCGAGCTTGCGGTGGTCGCGGGCCTTGGCCTGCTCCATGCGCTCGAGGTAGGCGGCGAGTTCTTCCTTCGATTCGAACGCGGTGCCGTAGATGCGCTGCAGCTGCTTGTTCTTCTCGTCGCCGCGATGGTAGGCGCCGGCCACGGAGAGGAGCTTGAAGGCCTTCAGTTTGGACGTGTAGCGCACGTGGGTGCCGGCGCAGAGGTCCATGAACTCGCCGTTCTGGAAGAACGAAATGGCCTCGCCCTCCGGGATGTCGGCGAGACGGCCCAGCTTGTAGCGGTCCTGGCCGCGCTCCTTGATGATCGCGATCGCCTCGTGGCGGGAGACCTCCTTGCGCAGGAACGGCTGGTTCTCCTTGGCGACCTTTTTCATCTCCTCCTCGAGGGCGGTGAGGTCCTCGGCGGTGAATTTATGGTCGAGGTCGATGTCGTAATAGAAGCCGGTGTCGGTCGGCGGACCGATGTCGAGCTTGGCGTCAGGGAAGAGACGCAGGACGGCGGTGGCCAGCACGTGTGAACACGAGTGGCGGAGTTCTTCAAGCGGAGTCATCGACATGGCGGGAAATGAATTGGGTTTAACAGGAGGACGCGGAGGGCGCGGAGAAAGGCCGGTGTTGAGCGAAATGATCGTCTCTGGGTTCTCTGCGATCTCGGTGTTAAGGAAGTTTGAGATTTATTTCTTCAGGGGTTCGAGGGAGTAGCCGTCCTTGCGGTCGAGCATGGACCAGCCGGCGGCGGCGAGTTCGGCGCGCAGGGCGTCGGCTGCGGCCCAGTCCTTGGCCTGCTTCGCGGCCCAGCGTTTTTCGGCGAGCACGGTGACGGCGGCGGGGACCTCGGCTTTGGGAGCCGCGGTGGTGAGGTCGAGGCCGAGTGCAAACATCGCGCGATCAAACGTCGGCAGGTCCACGCCCTTGGGTCCACGATTCACGACGGTGAACAAGGCGCCGAGCGCGCCGGGAGTGTTGAGGTCGTCGTCCAGTGCGGCGAAGACCGCGGCGAACACCTCAACGTCACCGCCGGTCGCCGGCAGGGCGGCGCGGTAGTTGCGCAACGTGGCGATGGCCTTCTCCGCGGCGTGCAGGGAATCGAGCGTGAAGTTGAGTTGCTTGCGCGGGTGGCCGGCGAGTAGGGCGTAGCGCAAGGCCATGGGCGAGTAGCCCTTCGCGACGAGGTCGTCGACCGTGTAAAGCGTGCCCTCGCTCTTGGACATCTTCTTGTTGTCCACGAGGAGGTGCTCGCTGTGATACCAGTGACGGGCGAAGGTCACGCCGTTGCAGCACTCGCTCTGGGCGATCTCGTTCTCGTGGTGCGGGAAGAGCAGGTCCACGCCGCCTGTGTGCAAGTCAATGGTGTCGCCAAGGTGCTTTTTGCTCATCGCACTGCACTCGATGTGCCAGCCGGGACGACCGCGGCCCCAGGGGCTGTCCCAGCCGTTGGCGCCGTCCTCGGGCTTGTGGGCCTTCCAGAGGGCGAAATCGGTGGCGTCCTCCTTTTCGTCGGCATCGACGCTGGTGTTGTCCTTGCCGGTGTTGCCGCTGGCGAACGCGGAACCGAGCTTGAGCTCACGTTCCTTGACGCGCGAGAGCCGGCCGTAGCCGTCGAATAAGGCGACTTTGAAATACACCGAACCGTCGGCGGCGCGGTAGGCGTTACCCTTCTGCATGAGCACCTCGATCATGTTGATCTGCTCGGGGATGTGGCCGGTGGCGGTGGGTTCGACGTGCGGCGGCAGCAGGTTCAAGGCCTTGCAGTCGGCGTGAAACTTGTCGGTCCACTGCTTGGTGACGTCGGCCAGCGGGCGACCTTCTTCGCGGGCGCGGCGAATGGTCTTGTCGTCCACGTCGGTCAGGTTGCGGACGTGTTTCACCTTGTTCGGGCCGAACTCGAGCTCGAGCAGCCGGCGGATGACGTCGTTGACGACGTTGGTGCGGAAATTGCCGATGTGCGCGGGGGCGTAGACGGTCGGGCCGCAGTTGTAGAACGTGAAGACGCCGTCCGCGCGCGCGGGCTGCAGCGGCTTGAGGCTGCGGGAGAGGGAATCGTAAAGCTGAAGGGCCATGAAAAGAGAAAGGTCGGATTAACAGGTTTTCCGCGGAAGCGGAACGGTGTTTTCGCAAAACCTCCGGGCGCCGGGGCCGGGGAGGGAAGGGCCCGCCAAAGCGGGGCCGCGGGCTTTGCTGATCAGCAACAACAGCCCGTAGTTCGCGTCGTCGTGGTCTGACGCGTCAGGGTGCAAAAACATGTGGCGGGCAACGTCATGGCGAGCTTACGTGGCCGCACAACACCGCTTATGACTCAGGAATTCAAGCTCCATTTGCCCGTCCGCCCGCGCCGGCTGCGCCGCACGCCGGCCCTGCGCGCGATGGTGGAGGAAACGGTGCTGCGCCCGGCCGATTTCATCGCCCCGCTGTTCGTGATCGACGGCAATGGCGCGCCGGAACCCGTGGCCTCGATGCCCGGCGTGTCGCGGCTGAACATCGCGGACTTGGTCAAGGAATGCCGCGCCCTGCACAAGCTGGGCGTCCCGGCGGTGGCGCTGTTTCCCAAGCTCGACGCCAAGTTGAAGGACGCCGCGGGCTCCCGGGCGCTGGATGCCGACGGGCTGATCTTGCGCGCGATCCGTGCGGTAAAGAAAGCGGTGCCGGGCTTGGTCGTGATGACCGACATTGCCCTCGATCCCTTTACCTCCCACGGCCACGACGGCGTGCTGAATGCCGCGGGGGACGACGTGGAGAATGACCGCACCGTCGGCATCCTGCGCGAGATGGCCGTGCTGCATGCCCAGGCGGGCGTCGACGTGGTGGCGCCGTCCGACATGATGGACGGCCGCATCGGCGCGATTCGGGAGGCGCTCGACGCGGCCGGGCTCACCGGCACGGGCATTATGGCTTACTCTGCGAAATTCAATTCGGCCTACTACGGGCCGTTCCGCGATGCGGTGGGCAGTGCGAGCGCCGCCGGCACGCGGTTGTTGAGCAAGGCGACCTACCAGCTCGACCCGGCCAACCGCCGCGAGTCGCTGGTCGAGGCCACCCTCGATGTGGCGGAAGGCGCCGACATCGTGATGGTGAAACCCGCGGGCCCGTATCTCGACATCATCCGCGAGGTGCGCGACGCCACGGCCACGCCGCTGGCCGCTTACCAGGTTTCCGGCGAATACGCGCAGATCCACGCCGCCGCCAAATTGGGCTGGCTCGACTATGCCCGCTGCCGCCATGAGTCGCTGCTTGCGATCAAGCGCGCGGGCGCGGACCTGATCCTCACGTATTTCGCGAAGGAGATGGCGCAGCTGCTGCGCCGTTGAGGCCCGAGCGCGCCGAGGGCGCCGCGCTCCCATCTTGGTGTCTGGCGCAGGTAGCGCCGATCAGAACGCCGAACGCGGGACCTGGATCGAGTCGCCGGGCATCAGCAGCACGTCCTGCGCCGGGTTGCGCTGGGCCAGGTTGACGTTGAGGTCATAGGCCTGCTGGTCGCGGGCGAGGGTGACCTTGGTTTCCTTGGCGTAGAGCGTGAAACCACCGGCCGATTGAATGGCCTTGGTCAGCGTGAGGTCGGGCGTCCAGATGATGCGGCCCGGGCGGGTGACCTCGCCGCCAACATAGACATAACGCTCCGTGACGGTCACGGAGACGTCGACGAGCTTGTAGATTTTCTTGCTCAGGTAGGTTTCGCGCACCCGTTGCGCCAGTTCCGCCGTGGTCGATCCGGCGGCGGCGACCGGGCCGATATACGGGAGACTGATCAGGCCCTGCTCATCGATCTGCACCGAGTTCACGGTGGGGTCGGGGACACTTTGAATCGAGACAGCCAGCGTATCGCCGGGGCGCAGCTGGGCCGAGGAGGTGGCCGCGGGTATGGCGGGATTGCTGCCCGAGAGGTTGTCGGAAGTGCAACCGGCGGCGCAGGCCAGCAGGCAGCCGAGGAAAAACAGACGAAGGCGGGTCAGGGCGGGCATGCGAGGCGATGGCACTCGAATCCTATCTGAAAGGCAACCCTGCGCGACGACGCCGCTGGAAACGAAACCGGCGGCCACGCGGGCCGCCGGGAAATAGGCAGGATTTTGTCGCGGGTCAGCGGCGCTTGCGACCGCGGGGACGTTCCTCCTCGTCGTCATCACTGTCGTCATCCGCGTCTTCCTCGTCCTCGTCGTCGTCCTCGGAGTCCTTGTCATCCGAGTCCTCGTCGTCGCTGCCTTCCTCGTCGTCATCCCACTTGAGGGACTCGTCGTTCTTGAGCTTCTCCTCTTCCTCCTCGTCGAGGTCGGGCAAGTCTTCATCCTCAGCGTCGAGGTCCTTGGCGGGCGCGTCGTCCTCGGATTCGTAACCGGCGGGGATGTAGTCGAGGATGGCGATGAGCTCGTTGAACGAGTGAATCGCGATGCCCTCGATGAAGTCGGCATTCTGGGCCTCGCGGATCTCGTCCTCGACCTCGTCGACGGTGAGCTTCGAGTCGAACTCGATCACGTCGTTGAGCATCTTGACGCGGCAGCGGGTAAGGTGGTCGAGCAAGTCGGCGTAGGGGCCGTTCTCCTCGTCGAGGATGTCCGGCAGCGCGAAGAGCTTGTCGTCGGACTCGATCAGGGAGTCCTTGACGCGTTTCAGGCGAACCTTGCCGCTGCCCAGGTCCTTTTCGATTCGGAAGGGAATGAAGGCCGCTTCGAACACGTCCTGGTCAAAGCCGTAATCGCGCAGCGGGTCGACGAGCTCGGTGAGGTGGTCGACCTGGCGGGGATCGATGATGCTCAGGCCATCGACGTCCCAGCGCACGGGGTCGCTGGTTTCCGCGACCCACCAGTTGTGGTCTTCACCAAGGCGGACGACGCACCATTCGAGAGTTGAGATAGCTTTGGCCATGAAGGGTAAATTGTGGCGCAGCGTGCAAGGGGAGTATGAAAAAACAAGCAGAAAAACCGCGTCTTTTCCGGGGGGCGTTACAGCGGTGGAAATTCTCGCATCAACAGGCGTTTAGGACCCGCGCACTTGATTTTTTCCAAGCCGGTTTCATCGTCTCGGCGCATGGGACGGTTTTATGAAAAATGCGTGCGGCCGACGCTCTTCGGTCTGGATGCCGAACACGCGCACGAATTGGCGGTGGACTCGCTGGCCTTGCTGGGGCGGCTGCCACCGGTCTGCCGGGCCCTGGAGGCATGGGTCAATCGCGGGATTGCCGGGCGTCCGGTGCGCTGCCTCGGGCTGGACTTTCCCAACCGGGTCGGGCTGGCGGCTGGCTTTGACAAGAATGCCCGGGCCTGGCCCGCGGCCGCGGCCCTCGGCTTCGGCCCCGTTGAAATCGGCCCGGTTACCCTGCTGCGCCAGCCGGGCAATTACCGACCGCGGCTGTTTCGTTTCCCGGCCCAGGAAGCCGTGATCAACCGGATGGGTTTCAACAACGACGGGGCCGAGACGGTCTCGCTCCGCCTCGCCAAGCAACCCGGGCCGGGCCGGCGCCGCATTCCCCTGGGGGTAATCTCGGCAAGTCGAAGGTCGCGTCGCTCGACCAGGCCGTGAGCGACTACCTCGGCAGCTTTGCCCGGCTGGCGGATCACGCCGACTACCTCGTGCTGAACGTCAGCAGCCCGAACACGCCGGACTTGCGCAAGCTGCAGGATGAGGACCGGCTCCGCGAATTGCTCGGGGCGGTAAGCCGCGCCAATCGGTCGCGTGCAGAAACGCCTGGCAAGGCGCCCAAGCCGCTCGTGCTCAAGATCGCACCGGACCTGACCTTCAACCAGATCGACACCGTGCTCGAGGTCATCGCCGAGTTCGGCATCGACGGCATTATCGCCACCAACACCACGCTGGAGCGACCCGACGCATTGGCGGCGGTGGGCCAGGCGGGGGGCTTGAGTGGTGCGCCGCTGCGGCGTCGCTCAACCGAGATCATCAATTTCCTCGCCCGCGCCACCGGGGGCCGGCTGCCGATCATCGCCGTGGGCGGTATTCTGGATCCGGGCGCGGCGGCCGAGAAGTTGGACGCCGGCGCCACCCTGGTGCAGCTCTACACGGGGCTCATTTACCGCGGGCCGTTTTTTGCCGCGGAAGTGGCCCGCGCGCTGCGTCACCGCGAGCGTTGAGCGGTGAAAAACGAAGTTTCCGAAAGTAAGATTTCGGGGCTTTACAAGCCGCGCGCGATTGCTCTTAGTCCGCCTTCCCCCGCATTACTGCTCAGGTGGTGGAATTGGTAGACACACACGTTTGAGGGGCGTGTGCCGAAAGGCGTAAGGGTTCGAGTCCCTTCCTGAGCACCATGCTTCACTTCCGAAAAGCCGGCATTCCGCCGGCTTTTTTATTGGTCTGAAAGGCCTCTAAGGCGCGCTCACCGTCGCGAAGGGGTTCGCGGACAAGCCGGCGTCCCGTCGGCTTTCGACCTCAGGTCCCCAGACTCTTCCGCTCCACGTCTACCAGCGACGTCGCCGCGCGCCCGATCTCAAAATT
>JBMSWZ010000062.1:0-7078 GCA_049425105.1 Cephaloticoccus sp. | reverse complement strand
CCGGCCGTCTCGGCGGTGGCGATATCGCCCGCCGCGAGTGGCAGCGCAAGGGCCGCGTGCCGTTGCACACCCTGCGTGAGAACATCGACTACGGCTTCTCGGAGGCCAACACCGTTTACGGCAAGATCGGCATCAAGTGCTGGATCTGCAAAAAGGAGTCCGACAACAATTGATCCTTCGTCGGATCCCATCGAACTAGGAGACAGCACCCATGGCTCTCGCACCTTCCCGCACTAAATACCGCAAGTCCCAGAAGGGCTCGAACACCGGCAACGCCAAGCGTGGCAACACGCTCGCCTTCGGTGAGTTCGGCCTGCAGTCGCTCACCCGCGGCCCCATGACCGGCCGCCAGATCGAGGCCGCCCGCGTCACGATCACCCGCCACCTCAAGCGCAAGGGCAAACTCTGGATCCGCGTTTTCCCGCACAAGCCGATCACCAAGAAGCCCGCCGAGGTCCGCATGGGCCAGGGCAAGGGCTCGGTCGAATACTACGTCGCCGTCATCAAGCCCGGCGCCGTCCTGTTCGAACTCTCCGGCGTCCCCGCCACCATCGCCAAGGAGGCCTTCCGCCTTGCCGATGCCAAGCTGCCGTTCCACTGCCGCTTCATCACCCGCTAACGCGCTCCGCGCCCTCCGTCATGACTTCGAAAGAAATCCGCGAACTCTCGCCCGGCGAGATCACCACCAAGCTCCGCGAACTGCGCGAGCAACTCCTCCAAGCCCGCCTGCGCAAGCAGACCGGCCAGCTGGAGAAGACCCACGAGCTCCGCGCCCTCCGCAAGGACATCGCGCGCCTCGAGACCATCCTCAACGTCAAGAACCGCCAGGCCGCCTGAGCCGCCCCCCGCCATGTCACACCACGTCCGCCACAACAGTCGCAAGACCCTCATCGGCTTCGTCACGAGCCGCTCGGGCGACAAGTCCGTCAAGGTCACCATTCCCTACAAGGTCCCGCATCCGCTCTACCACAAGGTCGTGAATCGGCAGACCGTCGTGCACGCTCACGACGAGAAGAACGAGACCCATCCGGGCGACAAGGTCGAGATCATGGAGACGCGTCCGCTCAGCCGCCTCAAGCGCTGGCGCATCGTCAACATCCTCGAGCGCGCCGTCAGCACCGAAGACATTTCTGTCAACGAACAGGACGTGGCCCACAGCGTGCAGGTCATGAAGGACGCCCAGTCCTGAGCCGCCGCACCTGAACCCACCCAACCACTCGGAGGTCCGCCATGATCCAACTGCGTTCCACTATCCTCATCGCCGATAACACTGGCGCCCGCAAGGCCCAGATGATCCGCAAAGCCGGTCAAAACACCGACATCGCGGGCATCGGCGACGTTGTCACCATCAACATCCGCGAAAGCTCCACCGACGCGTCTGTCAAAAAGGGCGAGGTCGTCAAGGCCGTCGTCGTCCGCACCAAGGCGCCCGTGCGCCGCGCCGACGGCAGCTACCTGCGCTTCGACAGCAATGCGGTCGTCATCATCGACGCCGCCAACAATCCCAAGGGCACCCGCATCTTCGGGCCCGTCGCCCGCGAACTGCGCGCGAAAAACTTCATGAAGATCATCTCGCTCGCTCCGGAGGTCCTTTAACATGGCTACTTTTCACATCAAACGCGGCGACCAAGTCGTCGTCATCGCCGGCGCCCACAAGGGCAAGGAGGGCAAGGTCCTTGAACTCCTCCCGGCCAAGTCCCGTGCCCGCGTCGAGGGTGTGGCCATGATCAAGCGCCACCTCAAGAAGTCCCAGGAGAATCCGCAGGGCAGCATCGCCGAGCGCGAAGGCTCCATCCACGTCTCCAACCTGATGTCGAAGGCCGCCTTCGACGCCAGCAAGCGCGCCAAGACCGCGCCGGTCACGGCCTGACGCGCAATCGCGCTTGCCAAGGCCCGCCGCCACCTGCGTTACTCGAACCTTTTCCTCCGTCTCAACACTCATCCCGCCGCCGGGTCGGAAATCCGGTGGCTCTATCCATGAGCAATATTCCCGCCCTTAAATCCCTCTACGCCGAGCAGGTCGCCCCCGAGCTGACCAATAGCCGCGGCTACAAGAACGCGCACCAGCTGCCCAAGATCACGAAGGTCGTGCTCAACACCGGCATCGATGCCGATGCTGACAAGAACCAGATCGCCGACGTGCAGCGCGACCTCGGCCTCATCGCCGGCCAGAAACCCGTCCTCACCAAGTCCCGGAAGGCCATCTCGAACTTCAAGCTGCGCGAAGGGCAGGTCGTCGGCTGCTGCGTGACCCTCCGGGGCAACGCCATGTGGGAGTTCCTCTACCGCCTGATCGCCGTCGCCCTCCCGACCATCCGCGACTTTCGTGGCATCTCGCCCAAGCTCGACGGCAAGGGCAACTACAACCTGGGCATCACGGACTTCACCATCTTCCCGGAAATCACCGTGGAGAACGTGAAGAAGACGATGGGCCTCGACATCACCATCGTCACCACCGCCGAGACCGACGAAGAGGGCCGCGAGCTGCTCCGCCTCCTTGGCATGCCCTTCCGCCGTTCCGCGGCCAAGACGGCCGCCTAACCTTTCCCGACCATGCCGAAAACATCCGCCATCGAACGCAACAAGAAGCGCGAGCGCCTTGTTGAGAAACACAAGGCCAAGCGGGCTGAATTGAAGGCCATCCTGGCCAACCCGGACTCCAGCGACGAAGACTTCTTCGACGCCCAGAAGAAGCTGGCCAAGCTGCCGCGCAACTCCTCGGCCGTCCGCCTGAAGAACCGCTGCAAGCTCAGCGGCCGTCCGCGCGCCTACATCCGCAAATACGGCGTGTCCCGCATCCAGTTCCGCGAACTGGCCCTCGCCGGCAAGATCCCCGGCGTCACCAAATCCTCCTGGTAATTTCATCTTTGGGCCGCCGGGAGTCGGATATGACCCGCCGGCCTGCTTAACCAACATCCAACATGAACGACCCCATCAGTGATTTCCTGACCCGCCTTCGCAATGCGTCGCGGGCCCGGCTCGACGAGTGCGTTGCTCCGCACTCCAAACTCAAGGAGAGCATCGCCGCCATTCTCAAGGGCGACGGCTACGTCACCGACTACAGCGTCGGGGCGGACGACCAGGGCCACAAAACCCTCGTCGTGAAGATGAAGTATGTCGGCGGCACCCCCGTTATCACCGACCTGCAGCGCGTGTCCAAGCCCGGCCGCCGCCTTTACTACCGCTACACCGAGATTCCCCGCGTTCTCAACGGCCTCGGCATTTCCATTCTTTCCACCTCCAAGGGCCTCATGAAGGACCAGGATTGCCGCCGTAACAAGGCGGGTGGCGAGCTCATCTGCAAAATCTGGTAAGGAGCACACCCACCATGAGTCGCATTGGTAAACAACCCGTCCGCATCCCCGCAAAGGTCAAGGTCGCCATCACCGGCCAGACCATCAGCGTCGAGGGACCCAAGGGCAAAATCTCCAAGACCTTTGACGCCGCCGTCGCCATCAAGAGCGCCGACGACAAGGTCACCGTGGCCCCGGTCGAGGACAGCCGCTTCGCGCGCGCCATGTATGGCACCGCCCGCTCGATCATCGCCGGCATGGTCAAGGGCGTGAGCGAGGGCTTCGTCAAGGAGCTCGAAATCCAGGGCGTCGGCTTCCGCGCCACCCTCAAGGGCAAGCAGCTCGACCTCGCGCTGGGCTACTCGCACCCCATTTTGATGGACATCCCCGAGGGCATCAAGGTCACCGTCACCGACCAGACCAAGGTCAAGGTCGAGGGCCCGGACAAGCAGCTCGTCGGCGCCGTCACCGCGGAGATCCGCAGCTACTATCCGCCCGAGCCCTACAAGGGCAAGGGTGTCCGCATCGTGGGCGAGCGCGTCCGCCGCAAGGAAGGCAAGACCGTCGCCTAACCGTAACCGCAACCGCAACTTTCAAGGGGTCTCCCATGAACACTATTCGCAAATCCCAACTTCTGCAGAAGCGCCGCTGGCGCATCCGCAAGAAGATCAACGGCACCGCCGTCCGCCCGCGCCTGAGCGTCAAGTTCACCGCCAAGCATATCTATGCCCAGGCCGTAGACGACGACAACGGTGTCACGCTCGCCTTCGTCTCCTCGCTGGACGCCGGCCTGCGTCAGAAGAAGCTCGCCGCCAACATCGCTGGCGCCAAGGAGCTCGGTTCCGCCTTTGCCGCCAAGGCCAAGGCCGCCGGGATCTCCTCGGTCGTCTTCGACCGCAACGGCGCCCGCTACCATGGCAAAGTCAAACAGTTCGCCGAAGCCGCCCGTGAAGGCGGACTCCAATTCTAAGCCGCGCCCATGAGCACTGATACCGAAAATACTTCCGCCAGCACCGAAACCGTCACTCCCGAAGCCGCGCCGGCCTCCCGTCCGCCGCGCCGTGAGGGTGGCCGCCCCCCGCGCCGTGACCGCCCCCGCGAGCTCTCGCCCGCGGAGGAAGCCGGCCTGATCGAAAAGGTCGTCTTCATCAACCGCTGCGCCAAGGTGGTCAAAGGTGGCCGTCGCTTCAGCTTCTCGGCCCTCTCCGTCGTCGGCGATGGCAAGGGCAAGATCGGCGTCGGCTACGGCAAGGCCAATGAGGTCCCCGAGGCCATTCGCAAGAGCACGGCTCACGCCTCCAAGCACATGGTGTCCGTCCAGATCAATGGTGACACCATCCCGCACGAGGTCCTCGGCGAATACGACGGCGGCCGCGTGCTGCTCCGTCCCGCCACGACCGGCACCGGCCTGATCGCCGGCGGCGGCGTCCGCGCCGTCCTCGAGGCGGCCGGCGTCAAGAACGTGCTGACCAAGTCCCTGGGCTCGAAGAACCACATCGCCGTGGTGAACGCGACCCTCCAGGGCCTGCGCCAGCTGCGCGTGGCTGAAGCCTACAAGAGCGCCCTCAAGAACTGATTCGTTTCCCTTAACTCCGAGTCCGGCCGGCCCCCGCCGACCGGGCGACCCAACACCAGGAACCCATTATGAAACTCCACGAACTCAAGAACGTCGCCGGCGCCATCCACCGCAAGAAGCGGGTCGGTTGCGGCGAAGGCGGCGGCCACGGCAAGACCAGCGGTCGCGGCGGCAAGGGCCAGACGGCCCGTTCCGGCGGTAGCATCCGCCCCGGCTTCGAAGGCGGCCAGATGCCCCTTTACCGCAAGCTTCCGCACCGCGGCTTCAACATCGCCAATTTCCGCACTGAGATCGCCATCGTGAACCTCGGCGACCTCGCCGCGCTCGATGCCTCGGTCACCGAGGTCGACGCCTGCGTCCTCGCCGCCCATGGCTTCATCCGCAAGGGTGAGACCAAGGTCAAGGTGCTCGGCAACGGCGAAATCACCCGCGCGCTCAAGGTCACCGCCGCCAAGTTTTCCGAGTCGGCCAAGGCCAAGCTCGAGCAGGCGGGCGGCCAGGCCATCGTCGCCTGATTCCCCGGACGCACTTAACCGGTGCGTCCTTTTCCCTTTTAGCCTCCGGACCCAAGCCACCTCACCGTAATGTTCTCCGCTTTCACGAACTCGCTGAAGATTCCCGAGCTGCGGTCGCGCATCCTCTATACGCTTGCGCTCCTGTTCGTCGCCCGCGTGGCGGCGCACATCCCGCTCCCGGGCATCGATCCGCATCCCTTGCAGAGTTTCTTCGCCGATCAAACGGCGGGTGGGGGAGGCGCGCTGGTCGGGCTCTACAACATGTTCACCGGCGGCGCCCTCGTGAAGGGCGCCATCGCGGCGCTGGGCATCATTCCCTATATCAGCGCCTCGATTATCTTTCAGCTCATGACCGCGGTGGTCCCGGCCCTCAGCCGGCTCCAGCAGGAAGGTGACGTCGGTCGCCAGAAGCTGACCCAATACACCCGTTACGCGACGGTCCTGATCTGTATCGTGCAGGGCATCCTGCTCATCCTCGCCTTGGAGAACCCCAAGGGACTCTTCCCGGGCTACGACATCAATGTCTACGGGCCGATTGTGATGGTGGACAAACTGGGCTTCCTCATCACCTCGGTCATCTACATGACCGCCGGCACCATGTTGTTGATGTGGCTTGGCGAGCAGATCACACAGCGCGGCATCGGCAACGGCGTCTCACTGCTCATCACGGTGGGTATCCTGGCCGATATTCCGGCCGCCGCCACCGCCACTTACCAGCTCTTCTTCGCCCCGATCGGTGTCGCCAGCCTCGGCCTTCCGCAGGCGATCGTCATGATCCTCCTCTTCCTCGCGGTCACCATGGGCATCATCATGGTGGTGCAGGGGCAGCGCAAAATCCCGGTGCAATACGCCAAGCGCGTCGTCGGCAACAAGGTCATGGGCGGGCAGAGCTCGTTCCTGCCCCTCAAGGTCAACTACTCGGGCGTCATGCCGGTGATCTTCGCCAGCGCGATACTGCTTTTCCCGCAGCAGATTTTCTCCCAACTGGGCGCCGCCTTTAACATCAAGTTCCTGGTCGAGTTCGCCAATAGCCTCCTCCGCGGCCATTGGTCCTACTACGCGATCTACACCATCCTGATCCTGTTCTTCAGCTATTTCTGGGTGTCGGTCATGTTCAAACCGATCCAGATCGCCGACGACCTCAAAAAGTATGGCGGCTACATCCCCGGCGTCCGCCCGGGCGAACCCACCGCCCAGTTCCTCGACTTCATCATGACCCGCCTGACGCAGGCTGGCGCGGTCTTCCTGACCGTGATCGCCGTCATGCCGGCCTTCCTGCTCGTTGAGCTCAACGTCCCGCAGCGCATCGCCATCTTCTTCGGCGGCACCGGCATGCTGATCACCGTCGGTGTCATCCTCGACACCATGCGCCAGGTCGAGACCTTCCTCCTGCAGCGCCATTACGACGGCTTCCTGAAAAAGGGCCGCGTCCGCGCCCGCAGCGCCGGCCGCCTTGGCATGACCGGCGACGCCCTCAGCACCGACGCCGTCATGAAGATCGTGGCCCCGATGGGGGTCATCTTCCTCATCGGCATCATCGCCTGGGCGATTCAGGCCTATGCACTTTAGTGCTTTACAGCGGTCGTGACGGCGCCCACATTCGGCCTCTTTTCTCGTTGCGGCGTCCCCGCCAAAACCAAGTTAGTTTGCCTCGGTGCACCGGATGAAAATCTGATGTCCTGGGCCCGTTCTTT
>JBMSWZ010000061.1:0-7149 GCA_049425105.1 Cephaloticoccus sp. | reverse complement strand
CCACCATGCGCCGGCTCTATGCCACGGACGCATCGGAGTATCAGGAACTGCCGGTGGCTGTGGCGCTACCCGAAACGGAGCAGGATCTACTGGAGCTGCTCAAGTTCGCCCGCGAACACGACACCGGCCTGATCCCGCGCACCGCCGGCACCTCTCTGGCCGGCCAAGTCGTGGGTCGCGGCGTCGTCGTGGACGTCGGGCGGCACCTGAACCGCATCGTTGCCTTCGATGCCGCCAACCGCCGCGTGCGTGTGCAACCCGGCGTGGTGCGCAATGAGCTCAACCTATACCTTAAGCCGCACGGTCTGCTGTTCTGCCCCGAGACCTCTACCGCCAATCGCGCGATGATTGGCGGCATGGTCGGCAACAACTCCTGCGGCTCCAACTCCATCGTCTACGGCAGCACGCGCGATCATTTGGTTTCTGCCCGCGGCTTTCTCAGCGACGGCTCGGAGGCCATCTTCGGCCCGTTGACCGCCGCGGAGTTCGCCGCCAAGTGCGACGCCCCCGACTCGCTGGAGACACGAATCTACCGCCTCGTGCGCGACCTGCTCAGTGACGCCGCCAATCGCCACCTCATTCGCGACCACTACCCCAAACCCGAGGTCACGCGTCGCAACACCGGCTACGCCTTGGATCAGTTGCTCGATAATGTCGTGTTCGATCCGGCGTCCGACCGACCTTTCAATCTCTGCCGACTGCTCGCCGGCTCGGAGGGCACGCTCTTCCTCGGCGTGGAATTCGAGCTCAACTGCGAGCCCCTGCCCCCACCCGGCGGATTGCTCTGCGCGCATTTCCCCACCGTGCACGATGCCCTCAAGGCCACGCTCATCGCCATGGCGCACCGGCCCTTCGGGTGCGAGCTGATCGATCGGACCATCCTCGAGTGCACTAAGGCCAATCTTGAGCACGCCAAGAACCGCTTCTTCGTGCAGGGCGATCCCGGCGCTGTGCTCGTGGTCGAGCTCAAGCACGACGACCGCGCGCACCTCGAGCGCGAGTTTGCCGCCATTGAGGCGGAAATGCGCGCCGCCGGCCTCGGCTACGCCTATTCCCTGCTCTGGGGTGACGACTGTAACAAGGTCTGGGAACTCCGCCGCGCCGGCCAGGGCTTGGTCAATAACGTGCCGGGCCCGGCCAAGCCGCGCGAAATCGTTGAGGATACCGCCGTGGCCGTAGCCGACCTGCCCGACTACATCGCGGAATTTGACGCCCTCCTGCGCGGGAAATACGGCATCGACTGCATTTACTACGCCCACGCCGGCGCCGGCGAACTGCACACCCGACCGCTCTTCGACCTTAAGTCACCCGAGGGCTTGCGGATGTTTCGCGACGTCGCCACCGACATCGCCGCCCTGGTGAAGAAATACCGCGGCTCGCTTTCGGGCGAACACGGCGACGGCCGACTCCGCGGCGAATTCATCCGCTACATGGTCGGTGATGAATGCTTCGCCATGATACGCCGGGTGAAGGAAACCTTCGACCCGCACAATCTGCTCAACCCGGCCAAGATCATCGACACGCCGCCGATGGACACGTCGCTGCGCCACACCCCGGGTCACGCCGCGCCGCGCATCGACACGATCTTCGACTTCTCCGCCAGCGAGGGCATCCTCGCCGCTACCGAGAAATGCACCGGCGTCGGCGAATGCCGCAAATCGCACCGTATGGGCGGCACGATGTGCCCGAGCTACATGGCCACCCGCAACGAGCAGGACACCACCCGCGCCCGCGCCAACATCCTGCGACACATCCTCACCCATCCGCCCGCGAACGGCAATCCGTGGGCCGGCGACGAGGTTAAGGCCGTCATGGACCTCTGCCTCTCCTGCAAGGGTTGCAAGTCCGAGTGCCCGTCCAACGTCGACGTCGCCCGCCTCAAGGCCGAGTGGCAGCAACACCACTACGACGCCCACGGCGTTCCTTTCCGCGCCCGGCTCATTGCCGGCTTCGCGCGCAGCATGAAACTCGCCGCCCTCGCCCCCCGGCTCTATAACGCGTTTGTAACGTATTACGTTACAAGCCGCCTGATGAAGCGCCTCGCGGGCTTCGCCCCGGAGCGGAGTTTGCCGCAATTGCACACCACCACTTTGGCCAAGTGGCACGTCCGGCACGCCAACCCGCCGACGCTCGACTACCCCAACGGCCGGGTGCTGCTGTTTTGCGACGAGTTCACCGACTACAACGACACCGAGGTCGGCATCAAGGCGGTCGAGCTCCTCAACCGGCTTGGCTACGAAGTCTTCATCCCACCGCACGTCGACAGCGGTCGCGCACAGCTGTCCAAAGGCCTTGTGCGGGCAGCCCAAAAATTGGCGACTCGTAACGTCACACTCTTGCAGGGCGTCGTCTCCGCCACCACCCCGCTGATCGGCCTGGAGCCATCCGCTATCCTCGGCTTTCGCGACGAATATCCCGACCTCGTGCCGGCGGCGCTGAAGCCCGCGGCCCAAGCGCTCGCCGGCCATGCCCTGCTCTTCGACGAATTTCTGGCCCGCGAAATCGACGCCGGCCGGATCCGCCGCGCCGCCTTCGACGCCGAGCCGCGCACGATCAAACTCCACGGCCACTGCCACCAGAAGGCCCTTTCTTCGCTCACGCCGACGGTCAAGCTGCTTGAGCTTCCGGCGGGCCACCGCGTGCAGGTCATCCCCTCGGGCTGTTGCGGCATGGCCGGGTCATTTGGCTACGAGGCGGAACACTATGCCGTTTCACAGCAAGTCGGTGAACTCGTCCTATTGCCCGCCGTGCGCGCCGCGGGTGCGGACACCTTGATCGCAGCCCCCGGCACCAGCTGCCGGCACCAGATCAAGGACGCGACCGGACGCATCGCGCTGCACCCGGCCGAGATCCTGCACGCCGCGCTCAGGTAAAGTTCTCGCGCAGGTAGCGGAAACTCTCCGCCACCGCCTCGAATTCGTCGCGTCCGTAGGTCGTGTCCTGCTCGATGATAAACGACTGGCAACCGCCCGCCTCGGCCGCCGCGATGATCGGCGCAAATTCCAGCACGCCGGCGCCAAGCTCCGCAAACTGCGTGTCGCGGTTCGGCGCAATGCGCACGTCCTTCAGATGCACCAGCGGTAGACGACCCGCGTCAGCGAAGCGCTTCACCCACGCCAGCGGACTCCCACCGCCCAGTTGCACCCAATAGGTGTCGGGCTCGCCCGCCAACGTCGTCTCGGTAAAGATGCGCTCCATCACGGTGCGGCCGCCGACTTTCACGAATTCGATGTGATGATTGTGATAAGAAAGCGATATTCCGGCAGCCCTCATCCGACCGTTGACTTCTTCCAACCGCACCAGCCAGCGCGCGACGGCGGCTTCGTCCGCAAAATCCACTCCCGCCGGATAAGGATAAGCCGTTTGCGTCACGCCCAGCCGCCCCAGCCGGTCAATGCTCCACTGCGGATCCGCCAGCAAGCGGTCGCCGGGTTCATGGGCCGCGGTAATGGTGATGTCGTGGTCACCGCAGACCCGCACAAAATCCGCCTCACTCATAAGGTCAGCCGGCACGCCGCTGAGTTGCACGGATTTGAAGCCAATGTCTGCGAGCTTGGCGATGCCGGCGGCGAAATCTGCCGGCGTCTTGAGGCGCTCGCGCAGGGTGTAAAGGTTGACGGAGATCTGCTCAGGTTTCATCGCTGACCAGTGAGGCAGGGGGCATCGCGGGGGGCGAGGCGAACCTGCCGGGGCGGGCAAGAAATACAAAACGAGCGCCAAGCGCCGCGCAGTGTCGGCGGGCCGATGTGGTAAACTGGCGGTGTCATGAAAACAATCCTTGCCCCGATCGACTTCTCGAAGGTCAGCGATCCCGTGGTCAAAGCCGCGGTGAATCTGGCCAAGGCAGTCAGCGGCCGCGTGGTCCTCATCAACATCGTTCAACCCCCGGTCATCACCAGCGAATACGGCGCCGTCTTGGCCAACATCCAGGAAATCGTCGCCATCAGCGAAAAAACCTCCGCCGCGGAACTCGCCCGCCGGGCCAAACGCTTGGGAGCCACCGGCGTGCCTGTTGCCGTCGCCCAGACCACCGGAGCCGCGGTCGCCGGGATCCTCGAACAGGCCCGCAAATCCAAGGCAGCCTACATCGTCATCGGCTCTCATGGACACTCGGCGCTCTACGACCTGTTGGCGGGCAGCACCGCCACCGGCGTCATCCGCCGGGCCCCCTGCCCCGTGCTGGTCGTACCCCCGGCGAATACCAAGAAAAAGAGCGGCAAATAAGGCCCAGGCGAGGCGGAGATTTCCGTGGACAAACCCCGGCTTCTCCGTCTCCTTTTGCCCCCAACATGGAGCAGTCCGAAAAGAAGTTCGTCACACCCGCCAGCATCCTGATCAACGCCGTTCTGGTGATCGGGTTCTTCATCTATATGTTCGGGGTCCTGAAGCCCCACGTGCCGTCGACGGACCCCAAGATGATCAACCTCTGGGCCGCCCTGACCTCCGCCTGCCTGTCGGGCACTTTCTGGATTTGCATCCAGATGTTCCGCGTCGTCTATCGCGCCCAGCGCGCCGCCAAGAAATACCGCGCCCCAGCCCGGCCCGCCGCTCATCGCGGCGGGCTTTTTTGTGTCGCCCCCAAAGGTCCAATCATCGGCGCCCCAGCCCGCTTCGCTCGTGCGGCGCCGGCCGCCGAATGGCTGCGCGATCGCGGGCTGGTCATGCGCACCAAGGCCGATTGACCGACTGTGCGATCGTCGATCCGCGCTGGGTCGCCGACCGCGACTTGCCTTCCTCATTGCCCTACTGCCACTCTTCCGTTTTATCTCCCCATGTCCTCCACCCCGCTTAACGCCAGCCTCGCCCTGCGCGCGGACCAATGCGGTCCCGTCATCAACCGCAACATCTACGGCCACTTTGCCGAGCACCTCGGCCGCTGCATTTACGAGGGCCTCTGGGTTGGGCCGGACTCGGCCATTCTCAACACCCGCGGCATCCGCAACGACGTGCTAGCCGCGCTGAAGGCGCTCCACATCCCCGTGCTCCGCTGGCCGGGCGGCTGCTTCGCCGACGAGTATCACTGGAAGGATGGCATCGGACCGCGCGAGAAGCGCCCGTCGATGATCAACACCCACTGGGGCGCGGTGGTGGAGAACAACCACTTCGGCACACACGAATTCATGGACCTCGTCGAGTTGCTCGGCTGCGAGGCCTACATCTGTGGCAATGTCGGCAGCGGCGCCGTCTCCGAGATGATGGAATGGGTCGAATATCTCACCTCCGACGCCCTGTCCCCCATGGCCAACCTCCGCCGCGCCAATGGCCGCGACTCCGCTTGGAAAGTGAAGTATTTCGGCGTCGGCAACGAGAACTGGGGCTGCGGCGGCAACATGCGCGCCGAATACTACGCCGACCAATACCGCCGGTATAATACGTTCGTGAAAAACTATCAGCGCGAACTCCCGGTTTACCGGATCGCGGGCGGCGCCAACGCCTTCGACTACCATTGGACCGAGGTGATGATGCGCGAGGCCACGCCGCTGATGAACGGCCTCTCGTTGCACTACTACACGCTCCCCACCGGCGACTGGTTCAACAAGGGCTCGGCCACCGATTTCGCCGAGGACCACTGGTTTGTCACCCTGCAGAAAACCCTCCGCATGGAGGAGCTCCTTACCAAGCACGGCGCGATCATGGACAAATACGACCCGCAAAAGCGCGTCGGCCTGATCGTCGACGAATGGGGCACGTGGTATAACGTCGAACCCGGCACTAACCCCGGCTTCCTCTACCAGCAGAACACCCTGCGCGACGCCATCGTCGCCGGCCTGAACTTCCACCTCTTCCACGCGCACGCCGACCGCGTCGCCATGGCCAACATCGCGCAGACCGTGAACGTCCTCCAAGCGATGGTCCTGACCGACGGCGCCAAGATGCTCCTCACGCCGACCTACCACGTGTTCGAGATGTTCAAGGTCCACCAGGACGCCACGGTCCTGCGCACCGACCTCATCGCGCCCGACTACGCCTACGGCCAGGACCAGATCCCGGCGCTCAGCGCCTCCGCCTCGCGCACCGCCGCCGGCCAGGTCAACCTCTCGCTTGTCAACACGCACCCGCCCAACGCCATCACCGTCCGTGTGTCCATCGCCGGCCACACGGCGAAATCCGTCTCCGGCCGTGTGCTCACCGCCGGTGCGATGAACGCGCACAACACCTTCGACGCCCCCGCCACCGTTGCCCCGACGCCGTTCAACGGCGCGAAGCTCGAAGGCGACACCCTGACCGTCACCCTCCCGGCGAAATCCGTCGTCGTGCTGACCTTATAGGGCAGGGTCTCCGAACCCCGCCTCGCGCCGGCCCACGGCAGCGCCGGCATCCCGCCGACGCCGGAGGCGGGAATTGGCAATCCCGCCCTGCAAAGCTACTTCGCACTGCCTGAGCGAATGTGCGTGGCTGGCGGCGATCAGGCCGCTAACTTCGGCCAACCCCATGAAGCGTCTCGCGCCCCTCCTGTTCGCGTTCGTCGTCCATAGCCCGATCACTCGCGGTGACGTCGTCGACACATGGCCGCGCACTTTCGAGCTCACGCGCCGTGAGCCGAACCGCGAGTATTCCGAAAAATGGGGCTACGGCTTCGAACCCGGGTTTGCCGACCGCGGCTCCGGCAAGGCGATTCTCTACTCCGTGCGCGTGCCCGACGGGAACTACCGCGTCACGGTCACGCTCGGCGGCGAAACCGTCGGCGACACCACGGTCAAAGCGGAGTCGCGCCGACTGATGGTCGAATCCGTGCGCACCGCCGCCGGCGAATCCGTCACGCCCAGCTTTTTCGTCAACGTCCGCACCCGCGCGATTCCGCCACCGGAGAAAAACGCCCCCGGCGGCACGGTCGTCCGCACCAACGAACGCGAAGTGGGCTCCTACACCTGGGACGATAAGCTCACGCTCGAATTCGACGGACCGCAACCTGCCGTGTCGGCCCTGCGTATCGAACCCGCCGACATCCCCACCGTGTTTCTGCTCGGCGACTCCACGGTCACGGACCAACGCTGGGAAGACGGCGCCAGCTGGGGCCAGATGCTCACGCGCTTCCTCCCCGGTGTCGCCATCGCCAATCACGCCGAGTCCGGCGAAACTATGAAATCCTTTCTCTCCGAATTGCTCCTCGCCAAGGTCCTCAGCCAGGTGAAAGCAGGCGACTACGTC
>JBMSWZ010000060.1:0-7179 GCA_049425105.1 Cephaloticoccus sp. | reverse complement strand
GACCACACGGCGGATTGGATTCTTGGCCGGGCAAAATTCGAAGGCGCCGGACCCGAGGACGCTCTGGCCGCCAGCCAAATCGCCCAGGCGGCGATCCACAGCCGCGAGTCGGGAGAAGTAGTCCGAATCTGACGGGAGCTTAGCGCGGCTCCGCGGCCCAGTGCCTCAGGCGCCGATCAAACCAGAAGGGCGCCACCGGCACGAAGGACAGGGCGAACACGGCGAGGCAGCGACGCAAGGCGAGTTGGTTCAGCCACGCTTGGAACAGCGCCCAGCAGAGCACCAGAAACAGCACGCCGTGCAACAGGCCGACGATCCGCACCGCGAGCGGCAGCCCGGCGAGATACTTCAACGGCATCGCGACAGTCAGCAGCAAGAGGTAGGAGACGGCTTCCGCCAGCGCCACGCGGCGCAGGAACACCAGGGCGCCCATGGCCTCAGATGCCGGCCAGAATGGCGTTCAGCGTGGCACTGGGACGCATGGCCTGCTCGCCGAGGCCGTCGTCAGGCTGATAGTAGCCGCCGACGTCCGCGGGCTTGCCTTGGACGCTGATAAGTTCGGCGACGATCGCCTTTTCCGCGGCGGCGAGCTTCTCGGCCACGGGGACGAAGACGGCGGCGAGCTTGGGGTCGGCCGTCTGGGCCGCCAACGCCTGGGCCCAGTAGAGCGCGAGGTAGAAGTGCGAGCCGCGATTGTCGATGGTGCCGAGCTTGCGGCCGGGGGACTTGTCGTGCTCGAGGAACTTGCCGTTGGCGATGTCGAGGGTCTCGGCGAGCACCTTGGCCTGGGCATTGCCGGTCACGATCCCGAGGTGCTCGAAGGAAGCCGCGAGGGCGAAGAATTCGCCGAGGCTATCCCAGCGCAGGTAGTTTTCCTGCTGGAACTGCTCGACATGCTTCGGGGCCGAACCACCGGCACCGGTTTCGAAGAGGCCGCCGCCGTTCATCAACGGGACGATCGACAGCATCTTGGCCGAGGTGCCGACCTCGAGGATCGGGAACAGGTCGGTGAGGTAGTCGCGCAGCACATTGCCGGTGACCGAAATGGTGTCCTGGCCCTTGACGATGCGCTTGAGGCTGAAGGTGCAGGCGGCGGCGGGGGCTAGGATGCGCAAATCAAGGCCGGAGGTGTCGTGGTCCTTGAGGTAGGTGTTGACCTTGGCGATGAGCTGCGCGTCGTGGGCGCGGTCGGCGTCGAGCCAGAAAACCGCGGGGGTATTCGACAGGCGCGCGCGGTTCACGGCGAGCTTCACCCAATCGCGGATCGGGGCGTCCTTGGTCTGGCAGGCACGCCAGACGTCGCCGGCCTTGACGCCGTTTTCCAGGAGGACGGCGCCGGCGGCATCGACAATGCGGATGGTGCCGTCGGCCGGGGCCTCGAAGGTCTTGTTATGGGAGCCGTATTCCTCGGCGGCCTGGGCCATGAGGCCGACGTTGGGGACCGAGCCCATGGTGCGCGGGTCGAGCGCACCGTGCTGTTTGCAGAAATTGATGACGGCTTGGTAGATGCCGGAGTAGCAGCTGTCGGGGATGACCGCGAGGGTGTCCTGAGTCTTGCCCGCGGCGTTCCACATCTTGCCGCCCGCGCGAATCATCGCGGGAATCGAGGCGTCTACAATGACGTCCGAGGGGACGTGCAAATTGGTGATGCCTTGGTCGGAATTAACCATTGCGAGAGCCGGGCCGGCGGCGTAGGCGGCGTGGATATCGGACTCGATGGCGGACTTGCGGTCGGCGGGAAGTTTTTGGATTTTCTCCACTAAGTCACCGAGGCCGTTGTTCAGGTCGACGCCGAGCTCGGCAAGGGTGGCGGCGTGCTTGGCGAGCAGGTCCTGGAAGAAGACCCGCACGGCGTGGCCGAAGAGAATCGGATCGGAGACCTTCATCATCGTGGCCTTGAGGTGCAGCGAGAAGAGGACGCCGTCCGCCTTGGCCTTCGCGATCTGATGGGCGTAGAAATCGACCAGGGCGGCCTTGTCCATGCGAGTCGCGTCGAGAATCTCGCCCGCCTGCAGCGCGAGCTTCGGCAGCAGCACCTTGCTGGCGCCGTCGGCGCCGATGAACTCAATCTTGGCGGTCGTGGCCGCCGGGAGCGTCACGCTCTTTTCGTTGGAGCGGAAATCGTTCGCGCTCATGGTCGCGCCCGTGGTTTTCGAGTCGGCGGACCAGGCGCCCATGGAGTGGGGATGGGCCTTGGCGTAGTCCTTGACGGCTTTCGGGGCGCGGCGGTCGGAGTTGCCCTCGCGCAGCACCGGATTCACGGCGGAACCCTTCACCTTGTCGTAGCGGGCCTTGATGTCCTTTTCCTCATCCGTCTTCGGCGACTCCGGATAATCGGGGATGGCGTAACCGTGGGCCTGGAGCTCCGCGATACATTCCTTGAGCTGCGGGATCGAGGCGGAGATGTTGGGCAGCTTGATGATGTTGGCCTCGGGGGTCTTGGCCAAGGCACCGAGTTCGGCGAGGTGATCGCCCACGCGCTGCGCCTCGGTCAGGCGGTCCGGAAACTGGGCCAAAATGCGGGCGGCCACGGAGATGTCGCGGGTCTCAATGGCGATGCCGGCGTGCTTGGTAAAGGCCTGCACGATCGGCAGCAGCGAGTAGGTGGCGAGCGCGGGGGCCTCGTCGGTTTTCGTGTAAATGATGGTCGGTTTCGCGGACATGGCGGGAGGTTTGACGGTTGAAGCGGGTCAGTGTGGGGAGGGGCCTTGGCGGGTCAAAGGCATTTGACGCCGGCGATCGCCTATGAGCGGGGGAAATAGGGGGGAGCGCTTTTGCGAAAGCGGGGCTTCACGGTCCGCCGAAAATATGCCCCAATCGTGCCACCCCATGAGTTTGTATATCGGCATTGATTCCGGAACCCAGAGCACAAAAGCGGTGGTCCTCGATCTCGCGCAGCGAAAGGTGATCGCAGAGGCGCGGGCGCCGCATGCGTTGATCGCCGGACTGCCCGCGGGGCACATGGAACAGCACCCCCAGGATTGGGTGAAAGCCCTCGACGCGGTCATCACAGCGGTGGTCGCGCGCGTCGACGCCACGCGGGTGCGCGGCATTGGCGTGTCCGGTCAGCAGCACGGCTTTGTCCCCCTGGATGCCCGCGGCGACGTCATTCGACCGGCGAAATTGTGGTGTGATACCTCGACCGCGGCGGAGTGCGACCAGCTGACGCGGAAGCTCGGCGGCACCAAGGCGGTGATCCGCACGTCCGGCCTGCCGTTCCTGCCGGGATACACTGCGCCGAAGATCCTGTGGCTGAAACGCCATGAACCGGCGAACTATCGGCGTCTGCGTCACGTGCTCCTGCCGCACGACTACCTCAATTTTCATCTCACGGGAAAATACTTCATGGAGCACGGTGATGCCTCGGGCACGGCGCTCATGGATGTGCGCAAGCGACGCTGGTCGCAACCCGTGCTGGCCGCGATTGACCGCAACCTAGGGGATTGGCTGCCGCCCCTGAGCGCCTCCGACGCCGTCGTGGGCACGCTCCGCCCCGAGCTCGCCGGACGTTATGGCCTTGCGGCGGACGTGATCGTTTCCGCCGGCGGCGGTGACAACATGATGGGCGCGATCGGCACCGGAAACGTGAAGCCGGGCGTTGTGACGGCGAGCTTCGGCACCAGTGGAACGATTTACGCGCATGCGGCCGAGCCGGTCGTGGATGGGCAGGGCGAGATCGCGGCTTTCTGCGACTCGACCGGAGGGTGGCTGCCCCTGCTTTGCACCATGAACGTCACCACCGTGACCGAACAGATGCGGGCGCTGTTCGGCCAGGATCACACCGCCTTTGCCGCGGCCGTGGAATCCGTGCCGGCCGGGGCGGATGGCCTGATGTTGCTGCCGTATCTCGCCGGTGAGCGGACGCCGAATGTCCCGGACGGGACGGGCGTGTTATTGGGGCTCGCCGCGGAAACGCTCAAACCCGCGCACCTCGCCCGCGCGGCGATGGAGGGCGTGACACTGGGCATGAACTATGGCTTGAACCGGCTCGCCGCCTTGAACGTCACGGCCAAGGAGATCCGCGTGACTGGCGGTGGCGCCAAGTCCGCCATCTGGCGCCAGATCATGGCTGACGTTTTTGGCGTCCCGGTGGTGGCGATGGCCGAGGACGAGGGCGCCGCCTTGGGCGGGGCCATTCAGGCGGCGTGGGCGGAAGCGCGGCAATCCAATCCACGGACGAAAATCACAAAATTCACCGAGGGTGTGGTTGCGGTAAAGGAAGCCACGCGTTGCCGGCCCGACCGCCAGCGCACCGCGATTTACAGTCAGCTGCAGACGGTGCAGGACCGGCTGAGTCTTGATTTGCGCGACGTATTCGCGCTGCGGCGCAAGCTGGCGCGCTAACGCCGCGCCCCCGGACTTTGCCCGAACCGCGTGCGGTAGGCGCGGCAAAAGGTGTTGCTGCTGGTGAAGCCGCTGGCGAGGGCGACGTCCTGCACGCTCAGTTGGGTAGAAAGCAGCATGGCGCAGGCGTGCTCCAGTCGGAGCCGGCGCAACATCAACCCGGGTGGCTCCCGGTAGCGCCCGGTGAATTGGCGGATGAAGTGCTCGCGGCTCACGCCGCATTTCGCCGCAACCCCCTTCAGGTTGATCGGTGACCGAAAGTGGTTCTGGAGGTAGTGGTGCCCGAACTCGACCGGGTCGGTGCGGCGGGTTTCCTGCACTTGGTCGCGGTAGAGGGCGAGCAACAGGCGGTGCAGCAGTTCGCTTTGCTCCAGGCGGTCACGGAAGTGCCGCTGGTGATAGCGCCGGACGATCTCATCGAACAGGGCGGTGGCCTCCGCGTTGTCCGGCATGCGCACCACGGCACCGAAGTCGCGCCGCAAGCGGTTGAACAATGGCGCCAGATCGCCCGGCGAAAACGACGCAAAGCGCAGACGGTAGGGTTCCGTCGCCTCCGGCGGGTAGCCGTAGGACGTGGCTTCCGCGTGCGTGAACAACATGGCGTGCCCGGCGGGCACAAGCCGCCGGCCCGCGGCGTCGGCAAAAAACGCGGCGCCGGCGAGCGTGCGTTGGATCACAAGCGACGCCGGCGCCTCCCGCCCGAGGTTGTCAAAGTGATACTGGGGCGAGCGCCGCTCTTCGTCGGCGGCCACGCGCACATAGGAAAAGACTTCCGGCTCAGGCATGGCGGGAAAATCACATTATGCACATTCGGAATCAACCTTTTGCTATCGTTCCCGGAGAGCTGGCCGCCTAAGAGTGGGCGGCGCAAACCCCGTCTGACTCAACCCTCCCATTCCCCCTTATGAGTGCTGCCAAGAAGCCCAAGGCCATCGGCCATGGTGAACACACCCACGATGCCGCCGCGCGCGGCCTGCCGGGCAAAATGCTCCGGCCGATCAAGATTACGATGCTCGGCGCCGGCAGCGGCTTCACGCCGCGCCTGATGAACGACGTCCTGCGCATTCCCGGTGACCAAGGCGGCACGATCGCCCTGGTCGACATTGACCGGGAGCGGCTGGATACGATGACCAAGCTGATCACGCGGCTGACCGAGCAGCTCGGGAAGAAGAATTGGAAGGTCGTGGGCTCCGCCGATCGCCGCAAGGTCATGGGCGGCTCGGACTACATCGTGAATTGCATCGAGGTCAGCGGCACCGCCTGCGTGCGCTTCGACAACGACATCCCGGCGAAATACGGGATCGACCAGTGCATCGGCGACACCATCGGCCCGGGCGGCTTGTTCAAGTCGATGCGCACCATCCCGGTGTTTCTCCAGGTGTTGAAGGACGCCGAGGAGCTCTGTCCGGATGCGATCGTCCTGAATTACACCAACCCCATGGCAATGATGTGCCTGGCCGCCGGCCGCACGTCCTCGATGCAGGTGGTCGGTCTCTGCCACTCCGTCCAGGGCACCAGCCACCTGTTGGCGGGCCGCGCCGGCATCGCCTACGACGAGATGGACTGGGAGTGCGCGGGCATCAACCATCTCGCCTGGTTCACCAAGCTCGAGCACAAGGGCCGCGACCTTTACCCGCTGCTCAAGCGCAAGGCGGCGGCCGACTTGGCCCGCGCCTTCAAGGAAGGCCGGCCGAAGAAGCCGAAGCGCCTTAACCGGCACGCCTGGTTTGCGGAGGAATGGCACAAGGACATCGTCCGGAAGGACATGATGCTGCACTTCGGCGCCTTTATCACCGAGTCCAGCGGTCACCTTTCCGAATATCTCCCGTATTACCGCAAGCGGAAGGACCTCGTGCAGAAATATGCCCGCGAGGGTTACGATGGCGGCTCCAGCTTTTACGCCGACAACTGGCCGAACTGGCGCAAGCTGGCCGACAAGCAGCGCGCGCGCATGCTCGCCGGCAAGGAGGCGATGGAGTGGGAACGCAGCTGGGAATACGCCAGCTGGATCATCGAGGCCCGCGAAAAGGACAGCCCGTTCCGTATTCACGGCAACGTGATGAACAATGTGACGGGTGCCGGGCAGCTGATCACGAACCTGCCGGCCGACGGGTGTGTGGAGGTCGCCTGCATGATCGACCGCAACGGCGTGAATCCGACCCGTTACGGCGCGCTGCCGGCGCAAATGGCCGCGCTGTGCGACTCGAACATGCGCATGTTCGACCTCGGCGCGCAGGCGTGCATCGAGCGCTCAGTCGAAAAGGCGATCTACGCCCTCATGCTAGATCCGCTGACCACCGCGGTGTGCTCACCCGCCGAGATCAAGGAAATGACGCTGAAGATGGTGCAGGCGGAAAAGAAATTTCTGCCCGGCTACAAGTGAGTCGCCGCCCGTCCTGAATTTCGAAGCCCCGGTTCATCCGGGGCTTTTTTATGAATTGGGCGGGGCGCCAAACTCCATGCCGGCGAGCACCGCGTCCAGCCGCTCGCGGAGGATGGCATTCTCCTCCTCAGGCGTCTTTTGATACGTGCTGCCCTCGAGAACCCGCTCGGTCAGCTCGATGCTGATCACGTAGACCACGTCGTGCTGGACGAAGATAAGGTTGCCGCGCTTGGCCACGGCCATATCCGCGCGCCGGCGAATTTCCGGCAGCTGGGTGGAAAACATGCTGCCGCCCGGCAACAGGGTGAAACAGACCACGGCGCCGCCGAGGCGACCGGGCTGAAAGACTCCGCTCTCGATATGCGTCCCGGGAAACATGCGCTCAAAGTCGGGCATGACGTAGGCGGCGAAAAAGGCCGGCAGGTAGGACTTGGGCCCGCGGGTGGCGAGCT